>NZ_JBFBGW010000006.1:0-209930 GCF_040684895.1 Paenarthrobacter sp. NPDC089322 | reverse complement strand
CCCCCACCGGAAATCACGGCAAAAGCAGCTGCAAATCTGAAACCAGCTGAAAACCAGACCACCACACACGGGGGTGCGCAACGGCCCGGCAAAAAATTTCAACCAATCAAAAAACAATCGGTATCAACAAACTTGGCACACTATTGAGTTCTCAAACAACAGACCCCCCAAAACATCACCCACAGCACACCACACAAAGCAGCACACCCAAAAGGGCCATTGGAAAAGAAGAGTTATTATTGGCCGCCCACCCGAAACATACACACCTTCCGGCTTTCCGTTCCGCTCCCGGCGACTCAGAAAACAATACACCCCCCACCACCCCAACGCAAATCCACCCCCACAGCACCCCAAAAACCCCGTAAACCCGCGGCAAAGCCCGCATGAACCAGGCCCATCACCCGGTAGGCCGGCAGTACGATCCATGTGAACCCCCTCACCCCATTCCGGCACACCCCGGGACGACCGTGAGAGAGCGATCGGGAAAACCCGGACTTCCGTGAGAGAGCGATCGGGAAACCCAGGCCTTCCGTGAGAGAGCGATCCATAGGCCGGAAATGCGGTTCAAACACCGAAGGGGCCGGCAACCGTACGGTTACCGGCCCCTTCGAGCTTGGCGGACAAAATCTGTTTACGCGGAAACCTCGATGGTGGCGAGGTTCTTCTTCCCACGGCGAAGCAGCAAGTAACGGCCATGCAGCAACTCATCCCGGGCGATGACGGCGTCGGGGTCGGACACTTTCGTGTTGTTTACGTACGCACCGCCTTCACCTACGGTCCGGCGAGCGGCGGACTTGCTGTCGGACAGACCGGAAGCGACCAAGAGGTCAATAATCCCCAGGCCTTCCGCGCCTATCCGGGCCGAGGGAAGCTCTGCGGTCGCCGCGGCGAGGGTCCGCTCATCGAGGACCGTAAGGTCGCCGTTGCCGAACAGTGCAGCCGACGCGGCAATCACCTTTTCCGTTGCCTCCACACCGTGTACCAACGCTGTCACCTCGAACGCCAGCTTCTTTTGGCCCTCGCGGGCAAACGGACGTTCCGCCACGGCCTGGGCGAGTTCCTCGATTTCTGCACGTGAGAGGAACGTAAAGACCTTGAGGCGGTCAACTACGTCAGCGTCGGCCGTGTTCAGCCAGAACTGGTAGAACGTGTAGGGACTGCACATCTCGGCATCGAGCCAGATGGCATTGCCTTCGCTCTTTCCGAACTTTGTTCCGTCAGAATTGGTGATCAAAGGCGTGCCCATCGCGTGGACGCTCTTGCCTTCAACCTTCCGGATCAATTCGGTGCCGCTGGTGAGGTTGCCCCACTGATCCGAACCGCCCGTCTGCAGCACGCAGCCGTAGTCGCGGAAGAGCTGGAGGTAGTCCATGCCCTGCAGGATCTGGTAGCTGAATTCGGTGTAGCTGATGCCTTCGTCCGAATTCAGTCGCGACGCCACGGCATCCTTGCGGAGCATGGTGCCCACCCGGAAGTGCTTGCCGATTTCACGCAGGAAGTCGATGGCGGTCAGCGGTGCTGTCCAGTCCAGGTTGTTGACCATGCGGGCGGCGTTGTCGCCCTCGAAGCTGAGGAAGCGGCGCACCTGGCCCTGAAGCTTGCCGACCCACTCCGCAACGGTGTCCTTGGTGTTCAAGGTGCGTTCCGCCGTCGGGCGCGGGTCGCCGATCAGGCCGGTTGAACCGCCCACCAGGCCGAGGGGCATGTGACCTGCCAGCTGGAGGCGACGCATCACCAACAACTGCACCAGATTGCCCAGGTGCAAGGAGGGCGCCGTCGGGTCGAAGCCACAGTAATAGGTAATCGGGTCCCCGGCGAGCAGCTTTTCCAGTTCAGTTTCCTCGGTGGAAACGTGAACCAGGCCGCGCCATTTGAGCTCCTGCCAGATGTTGGCAAAGGCTGGATCGTTCTGTTGGGACTCGAGGCTGTTTACGTGTGACACGACTTCTAAGTTAGCAGGATTGCAGGCGCTGTTTTTCCTAGCGCTCGATGCCGGCGGGCAGCGGTGCAGCGGTAATGAGCCTCAAGCGTTGAGTGGGTCGCGTCATGGCAACGTAGAGGTCGCCCACCTTGCCGTGATCGTGGTTGAGCATGGCTGCTGGTTCGAGAACCACTACGCCATCGAATTCCAGGCCCTTGGCTTCCTTGGGGCTGATCACCACGATGTCCTGTTCGTAACTGCCGGCCCCCGTTCCGATGCGGCGCCCATAGATCTCCCGCAGGGCCGCTGCCGCTTGTGGCAGCAGCGGGCCGTCGGCAATCACCGCCAGCAGGCCGCCGTCGATCGCTTCAACCTCCTCCGGCAGGACTTCAACCAGACGCGACACGATGCCGTCCGCGTCAACGCGGTCCACGATGGGAGACCATTTGCCCTCGCGCACGGCCTTCGGAGCGGAGACCACCAGGCCGGCCCGGTTGGCCATGCGGACTGCTGCCTCGGCGATCTGGGACGGCGTGCGGTAGTTGACAGTCAGTTCCTCGAGTTGCCAGCGGTCACCGAACGACGGCGCCAGAGCACTTTGCCAGGAATTGGCACCGGCGGCGGCACTCGTCTGGGCGATGTCCCCCACGATGGTGAACGACTTCAAGGGGCAGCGCCGCACCAGAAGACGCCACTGCATGGGCGAAAGCTCCTGTGCTTCGTCAACAACGATGTGCCCGAAAGCCCACGAGCGGTCGCTCGTGGCGCGCTCGGCAGCAGTCAGTCGGCTTTCGCGTTCCTGGTTCTGGTCGGCCAGTTCCTCTGCGGTCATGAGCACGTCAACGCCCATGGCAGCCATGTTGGCCAGGGTCTGCTTGGCGTTCGCGAGGTCGCGGGCCCGGTCCGCTTCCTGCTGCGCGAGTCCCCTGCCGGCGGCAGGATCCAGTTCACCCAGCAGCTCCGCAGCTTCATCGAGAAGGGGGACGTCGGCCTCGGTCCAAGGGGCGTCAGCGGGGCGCAGGAGCAACGCGCGCTGCTCCGCGGTCAGGTGCGGAGTGCAGGCTTCCAGGATCGCGGGCTTGCTGAACAGCTCTGAGATGAGCTTCTCCGGCGTCATGGGCATCCAGCAAAGATTCAGCACGATTCGGACATCGCGGGCGGTCCGTACATCCTCGGCCAGATAGGCGCGATCGGCGTTGTTGCCGATATTCGCCTCCTCCACCAGGTCCGTCAGCTGCTCCGTCAGCTCACGCAGGAGGATCTTGATGAACGTCAGGCGTGCCTCGTTGTGCGGCTTGCCGGTGGCGCGCGCCTTGTCGCGGGCGCGGCGGACCTGGCGTTCCGTCAGGGTCAGCTTGCGCGAATCGACTTCGAGGACACGGTCCTTGCCGGGGGTCCGTTGCCGGTTGGCGACAGCGTTGGCCACCACGGCGGCCATGTCCAGCTTGCCCTTCAAAGCTGCTATGTCCGGATTCTCCTCGGGGATCGCATGAATACCCGGCATCAGGCGGCCAAGACTTGCCATAACCACCCCCGTCTCACCGAGCGAAGGCAGTACGCGCTCAATGTAGTGCATGAACGAGGACGACGGTCCCACCAGAAGTACCCCGGCGCTCTTGAGGCGGTCGCGGTGGGTGTAGAGGAGATAAGCCGCCCTGTGCAGCGCGACTGCGGTCTTGCCGGTACCCGGACCGCCCTGGACGACGAGCGCGCCGGAGATGGACGAGCGGATGATCCGGTCCTGCTCGGACTGAATGGTTCCTACGATGTCGGACATGCGTCCGGTGCGCTTGGAGTTCAGTGCGGCGAGCAGCGCACCCTCACCCTGAAGGGACTCGTTGTCGGCCAGCATCCCTGCGTCCAGGACGTCGTCCTCGATGGCCTTTACGTCCCGTCCCTGCAGGATCAAATGACGACGGCGACGCACGCCTTGGCGGTCGAAAGCCGTGGCTTGGTAGAAGTGACCTGCTTCGGGGGCACGCCAGTCCACCATGAGCCGCTGAAGGTCTGCGGTGGACAGACCGATGCGGCCTATGTACTGCGCTTCACCCGAGTCCAGATCGAGACGGCCAAACACGAGCCGGTCATCGACGGCGTCGAGCTGGGCCAGGCGGTCTTCGTACAAGGCCGCGAACGCGTCGCGTTCGGAAACGTTCTGCATGGTTCCCACTGCACCGGCCTTGCGCACTTGCGCCAGCTGGGCGCGCTTTTCGGCGCGCAGCTCATCGAGCCGGGCATACAGCCCGGCAACGTATTCCTGCTCGTGGACCAAATCAGCGTCGTGCATTCGAACCGTAACCCCTATCGGAAAAGACAGACCGTCCATTCTACAGCGATTTTGGTAAACGTGCGGGGCGGAGCCCGGATGCCGCGCACCGCTACCTAATGTTCATGCTCCGCTTACCCCGAAACCATTCGCCCAGGCCTTCCGGGGTGCTTTGATTCTGCAATGCAGCACGACCTGTCCTTGGCCGGGTACGGAATCACTTTGGTCCCGCTTTATCCCTGGCATGCAAATCCACTCTTCGGGTTCATCGACTCCGACATGTGGGCCGGCATGGCCGCAAGCCAGCCCCGGAACGTCGATGAACTGGCCGGGTTGTTTGCCTCGCGCATCGCGGACCCGTGCACGATCGCATTTGCCCTGCAGTCGCAGAGGACCGGTCTTATGGTGGGCACCACCTCATTGGTTGACGTCAACCCCGACGGGCAACGGGCCGACATCGGGGGAACCTTTATCGGGCGCCCATGGTGGGGAACGCCGACGAATCGGGCAAGCAAGTTTTTGCTGCTTGAGCATGCGTTCGGAGTGCTGGAGGTCCATCGCGTCGGGTTCCGCTGCGATGCCCGGAACACCCGCAGCGCCACTGCCATTTCACGTCTCGGGGCTACGTACGAAGGGACGCTTCGCAGCCATCGCCCTGCCCCGGACGGAAGTCGCTCGGACACGGCCGTGTTCTCGGTCCTGCGGGCTGAATGGCCCGGAATCCGTGACGGGCTTATGGAACGGCTGGCCTCGGACGTGTCGCCAGGCGCCGATGCCCTAGCGGCCGATGCCCTACCGCACGATCGGGCTGCATAAGCGGACTTGATGAGGCGTGCGCTACAAAGGTGCCGAGTTACGGTTACGCGGTCTTGCCGCCTTGTAACGCGAGACCGTGGGGTCGTCCTCGATCCAAAAACGCCAAGGAAAACCGGTGCTCCCACCGGGGCCGGCAACACCCACGCGCGGCCCGCTGGCTACGGCGGCAGCCGGCGTTTCCGGCAACCACAAGTTGAAAGGTTCCGCGAGCGCATCACGGCCGGTGTCCGCCGTCGTAAGCCCCAGGGCGGAGGCGAGCCGGGCAGGTCCGCTCGCAAGGTCCTTGTGCGCTTTGGACGCCGGTCTGCGGACCTTGGCGAGCTCCTCGCCTGCCACCACCTCCCCTGCACGCAATAACAACGCAGAGGCAAAGCCGTCGGGTCCGCAAACGATGTTGGCGCAGTAATGCATTCCGTAGGTGAAGTAGACGTAGAGGAATCCAGGCGGTCCGAACATGGGGGAATTCCGCGCTGTGCGTCCGCCGTAGGTGTGTGAGCCTGGGTCGGGGTGATCGGAATCGCGGGGTCCCAGGTACGCCTCGACCTCCGTGAGGCGGACTGCCACAGTGCCCACGTCGGAGTGGTGGGTCAGCACCGCACCCAGGAAGAGCGGCGCAATGACGCGCGGGTCTCCGGCCAGGAACTCTCGCACGGCTTGGGGGTGGCTGCTTGGATAGGCGGTCATGCCCAGACCTTAGCAACATCCACCGACGGCCATGTCTGATTTCCGCTAGCAGCGGGTTGGTTCGACTGGCACGATGAAGGCATGGACTTCTGGCAGCGCTACCGGGCAATCGACGCCCGGGATCCCAGGTTCGACGGCCAATTCTTCACAGCTGTCCGCACCACCGGCATTTATTGCCGGCCATCGTGCCCGGCACGGACGCCCAAGGCTAAGAACGTCACGTTCTATGAGACGTCCGCCGCGGCGCACGAGGCAGGCTATCCTGCATGTAAACGTTGCCTCCCGGAAGCGGTCCCGGGGACGCCTGCTTGGAACCTCCGGTCCGACGTCGCCGGACGCGCAATGCGCCTTATCAACGACGGTGTCATCAGCCGCGAAGGCGTGGAGGGGCTTGCACGCCGCCTTGGCTATTCGGCAAGGCAACTCAACCGGATCCTCAGCCACGAACTCGGCGCCGGTCCACTGTCCTTGGCGCGTGCCAGCCGAGCCCAAACAGCCCGGACCTTGCTGGTCTCAACGGACATGTTGCTCGCGGACGTCGCTTTCGCTTCCGGGTTCAACAGCGTCCGGCAGTTTAACGACACCATCGGGGAAGTCTTCGCCATGACCCCGACGGCGGTGCGCGCCACGGCGGCGAAGCCAAGCTCCCGGCGGGGTTCTCAAGCGCGAAACATGGATCCGGTTCCATCGGAACTAACGCTGAACCTGCCGTACCGGGAGCCCTTTGATCCCGGCATCTTCGATTTTCTCGCCATTCGTGCCGTGCCGGGCATCGAAGTCGCTGATTCTGACGCTTTGGGGGTAAAGACATACTCCCGCACGATTCAGCTGCCCCACGGAGACGGCTCCTTCACCGTGAGCCATGACCCCCGCATGAGCGGACAGTCCTTGCAACTCACGGCCACGTCCGTTGATCTCCACGACCTTCCCGCGCTCTTGAGCCGTGTCAGGAGACTCTTCGATCTGGATGCCGACCCCCAGGCGATCGACGAAGCCCTGGCCACAGACTCCCGGCTGAGCGGCAGCGTTGCGGAAACCCCCGGAATCCGCTTGCCCGGAGCCGTCGATCCCCAAGAACTGTTGGTGCGAGCCATGGTCGGCCAACAGATCACTGTGTCGGCCGCCCGTACTGCGCTGACGCAGTTGTCCGTTGCCGGCTCGCCGGCGAGCGTCCCATCGTTCGGACTGGACCGCCTGTTTCCAACAGCGGCTCACATCGCTGAACACGGCAGAAACCTGCTGAGGGGACCGCAGCGACGCATCGATTCCCTGCTGGCCGCGGCCGAAGCCATGGCAAATGGAGAACTCGACTTCGGCTACGGCGACGACCTAGCCGGACTCGAGCGGAAGCTCCTGCCGCTTTCCGGAGTGGGGCCATGGACGGTTGGTTACGTGGCCATGCGGGTACTCGGGGCGTCTGACGTCTTTCTTGGCAACGACGCCGCGGTGAGGAACGGGCTCAAAGCCATGCCGAGGGGTCCGGGCCTCAGTTCTGACTTCCGGGAAGTCAGTCCGTGGAGGTCCTACGGCACGATGCACCTGTGGCGGGCCGCTGCCGGGGCACCAAGGGTGAGAGAGGGTGCCCTCAAAACCGGCCAAAGGTGAGAGAGGGTGCCCCCAAAACCGGCCAAAGGTGAGCGAGGGTTTGGCTTAGTGGGCTGGAGGTTGGGCGGGCACTCCTGCAGGCCACGGTAGGAGCTCGGGCAACTCAACTCCGTCGGCTGCCGCGGTGGCGCGGAGACTTCCCAGGCTGGGTTCACGGCCCGCAAGCCAGGCTGCGATGTCGGTGAGCATGCCCGATGGCAACGGACGTGCTCCCGCTGCCGATCGTCACCTGCGGAAGTCCGGTGGGCTGCAGGACAAGCTTCTTGTCTTCAGGCACCCGGGCTGCCAGGAATCCGAGCAGGTGTTCACAGAAAGGGCGGCTCCACGTCTCTGGTCCGAACCCGAGGCCCAGGTCCGACGCGTGAATAGTGAGTTCGCGCCAGAGCGCCAGGCCGCCGTCGAAGACTGTTCCGTCCCGGTAGGTGATACGCGCCTGCCAGCCGTCCGGGCCTACGTCGTCGAAGGCGGCGAGTGCCTTGGCCACGGCGTCGGTGACGGACGCAGTGTGTTCGCCGAGGCTGTGGCCCGCCGCGAGTTCGATGGCCTTCGTACGGCCGTCCATGCCGCCGTCGTACAGCTCGATTTTCTCGCCTCGCCGTGCGTAATCCAGTTGCCGCGTCATGGCGTTGGTAATTCCTGTGATGTGCGCGAGGACGTGGCCGCGGGTCCAGCCGGGAAGTTCCGACGGTGCGGCGACGGAGGCTTCGTCCATTTTGGCGAGCAAACGGGTGACGGTGCCGGCGGCTTTGTGAAGCTCTGCGGGCAGCGTCTCAGGGGTGATCCGGGTCATAGCGCCATGCTAACGCACAGCTAAACGCAAAACGGGACGGTTAAACGCATAGCGGGACGGCGCCTACCGGCACCATCCCGCCCTGCTTGCACAGCGCTAGGCCGCGTAGGAGCGCGCGGCTTCGAGTTCAGCTTCGAGTGCCTTGAGCTGGCGTTCGACGGCGGCCGGCGCCGTTCCGCCCTGCGAGTTGCGGCTGTTGAGCGAACCTTCCGTGCTGAGGACGCTGCGGACTTCGGGCGTCAGGTGCTCGGAAATCGCTGCGTACTCTTCGTCAGTCAGGTCCCAGAGTTCAACCCCGCGGCTTTCCGCCTGCTTGACGGCAGCACCGGAAAGCTCGTGGGCTTCGCGGAATGGAACGCCTTGGCGGACGAGCCATTCGGCGATGTCCGTCGCGAGGGCGAAGCCCTGGGGTGCGAGCGATTCCATCCGCTCACGGTTGAACGTGAGCGTGGCGATCATGCCTGACACGGCCGGCAGCAGCAGCTCCAGCGTGTCGGCGGCATCGAACACCGGTTCCTTGTCTTCCTGCAAATCGCGGTTGTACGCGAGCGGCAGACCCTTGAGAGTGGCCAGCAGGCCGGTCAGGTTGCCGATGAGGCGCCCTGCCTTCCCTCGCGCGAGCTCGGCGACGTCCGGATTCTTCTTCTGCGGCATGATCGAGGACCCCGTGGAATAGGAGTCATGCAGGGTCACGAAGGAGAACTCCTTGGTGGCCCAGAAAATGACTTCCTCGGAGATGCGGGACAGGTCCACGCCGATCATGGAGCACACCCACGCGAACTCAGCGAAGACATCGCGGGAGGCGGTGCCGTCGATCGAGTTGTGGGACGCGGAGTAGAAACCAAGGTCCGCGGCCACCGCTTCGGGATCCAGGCCCAGGGAAGAACCAGCCAGTGCCCCGGAACCATATGGCGAAACACCGGCACGCTTGTCCCAGTCCTGAAGCCGCTGGACGTCACGCAGCAGCGCCCAGGCGTGGGCCAGCAAGTGGTGGCTCAGGAGTACAGGCTGGGCATGCTGCAGGTGCGTGCGGCCGGGCATGGCCACGCCTTGGTGTGCTTTGGCCTGCTCGACGAGGGCTTCGATCGTAGCGAGGACACCCTGGGCGATGATCCGCGCATGGTCACGCAGGAACATGCGGCCCAGCGTTGCCACTTGGTCGTTGCGCGAACGTCCGGCGCGAAGCTTGCCACCGAGCTGGGCACCGGCCCGCTCGATCAGTCCGCGTTCCAATGAACCGTGGACGTCCTCGTCGCTCTCGGCCGGAAGGTACGCGCCGCTGGCGACGTCCTCATCCAATTGGGCAAGAGCCTTCAGCATGCCTTCAAGTTCCGCGTCGTCCAACAGTCCGGCCTTGTGGAGCACACGGGCGTGCGCCTTGGAACCGGCAATGTCGTAGCGGGCCAGCCGCCAGTCAAAGTGCGTGGACTTGCTCAGAGCGGCCAGCGCATCCGCGGGGCCGCCGGCGAACCGGCCACCCCACAGTGCGCCTTCGTTTGTCCCCGAACGCGCCCCAACCTCGCTTCGCTCGGCCGGGGACCCCGGCGTTCGTGGGCCCTGCTGTGGACTCACTCCGCAACCCGCAAGTCGCGGCCCGAGGCGACCTTGGAGGACATGCCCCACAGCTCGATGAAACCGCGTGCCATGGACTGGTCGAAGGTGTCGCCGGTGTCGTAGGTGGCGAGATCGAAGTCGTACAGCGAGGTGTCCGAGCGGCGGCCGTTGACGATGGCCTGGCCACCGTGGAGCACCATGCGGATGTCGCCGGAGACGTACTTCTGTGTGTCTTCAATGAACGCGTCGAGGGAGCGCTTCAGCGGGGAGAACCACTGGCCGTCGTACACGAGCTCGGCCCACCGCTGGCCCACCGTTGCCTTGAAGCGGGCCTGCTCACGCTCGATGGTGACGTCCTCGAGGTGCTTGTGCGCGGTGATGAGCGCCATCGCGCCGGGAGCCTCGTAGATTTCGCGGGACTTGATGCCTACGAGACGGTCTTCGACGACGTCGATGCGGCCAACGCCCTGGGCACCGGCGCGGCGGTTCAGTTCCTGGATGGCCTGCAACGGGGAGACCTTGACGCCGTCGATTGCTACCGGAATGCCGGCCTGGAAGGAGATGGTGACCTCGTCCGGTGCCGGCGGGAATTCCGGAGTGGCGGTGTAGTCGTAGATGTCCTTGGTGGGAGCGTTCCAGATGTCCTCGAGGTAGCCGGTCTCGACGGCGCGTCCCCAGACGTTCTGGTCGATCGAGTACGGGTTCTTCTTGGTGGTCTCGATCGGCAGGCCCTTCTCCTCGGCGAAGGCGATCGCCTTGTCGCGGGTGAGGGCGAGGTCACGGACAGGTGCGATGCACTTCAGGTCCGGCCCGAGGGTCTGGATACCCACTTCGAAGCGGACCTGGTCGTTGCCCTTGCCGGTGCAGCCGTGAGCAACAGTGGTTGCGCCGAATTCACGGGCAGCCTTCACGAGGTGCTTGACGATGACCGGGCGGGAAATGGCGGAGACCAGCGGGTAGTGGCCTTGGTAGAGGGCGTTGGCCTTCAGGGTCGGCATGGCGTACTCGTTGGCGAACTCGTCACGGGCGTCCGCAACGTAGGCTTCGACGGCGCCGCAACCGAGGGCGCGCTGGCGGATGGTCTCAAGGGACTCGCCGCCCTGTCCGACGTCGACGGCCACGGCGATGACCTCGGCGCCGGTTGCTTCACCGATCCAGCCGATGGCTACGGACGTATCAAGGCCACCGGAGTAGGCCAGAACAATGCGCTCAGTCACGAGAGTGCTCCTTTGTTGTTGCTTGGTTGTTTTGTCTCAAAGTCTTGATAGTCGCCGTTGCGGCTTAGTTGGCGGGCCCGGCTTCTTCAGCGAGGCGAAGGAAGCGTGCGGCCAGTTCGGCCCCGCCATCCGGATCCCGCGCCACCAGCAGGACGGTGTCGTCGCCTGCGATCGTACCCAAAACAGAGGGCATGACGGAGTGGTCGATGGACAGGGCAAGGAAGTTGGCGGCTCCTGGCGGCGTTCGCAGCACCACAATGTTGCCCGAAGCCTCGGCAGTGACAAGCAGCTCCCCGCACAGCCGGGCAAGGCGGGCGTCCAGGATTTCCTGGGTGACGCCGCTCTTGGCGTTGCGGTCGCCGCCCTCCCCCGGCACAGCGTACACAAGCGCCCCGTCCTTGCCACGGACCCGGACAGCACCAAGTTCCACCAGGTCCCGCGACAGCGTCGCCTGGGTGACCTGCACGCCGTCGTCCGCCAGCAGGGCCGCGAGCTCCGCCTGCGACCGGACGGACTCTCCCGTCAAGATCGCCGTGATGCGCGCCTGGCGTGCGGTCTTGGTGGCTGGGCTGACGCCCGGTACTGCTGGATTCGTGGACACTAGAATGTGCTTTCGCCGGTTCCTTCAACGGGAGCCAGGCCCTCGACGAATGCCAGGCCCGAGCGGTGCATGAGCCACGCCATGAGTGCCTTCTGGGCATGGAGGCGGTTCTCGGCTTCGTCCCACACGATGGACTGCGGGCCGTCGATGACGCCGGCCGAGATCTCATAGCCCCGGTAGGCGGGCAGGCAATGGAGCACGACGGCGTCCGGTGCAGCCTGTGCCATGGCGGCCTCGTCCACAGAGTAGTCGCGGAACAACTGCAGGCGGGCTTCCTTTTCGGCTTCCTGGCCCATGGAGACCCACGTGTCCGTGGCCACGACGTCGGCGCCCTTGAGGGCCTCGGCGGCGTCGCTCGTAATAAGCACCGAACCGCCGGTTTCAGCCGCGCGCTGCTCAGCCACGGCCACGATCCCTGCCGCCGGAAGGTAGCCCTCCGGTCCGGAGATACGGACATGCATTCCCGCTGTGACACCGGCCAGGAGGTACGAGTTTGCCATGTTGTTGGCGGCGTCCCCGAGGTAGGCCATGGTCAGTCCGGCAAGTTCGCCCTTGCGCTCTTTGACGGTGAGCAGGTCTGCGAGGAGCTGGCAGGGGTGGTAATCGTCGCACAACGCGTTGATGACGGGCACCTTGGAGTTCTCTGCCATGGCGACCAGTCCGGAGTGCGCACCTGTCCGCCACACGATGGTGGACACCATCCGCTCCAGGACCTTGGCTGTGTCCTCCACGGATTCCTTGTGACCGATCTGGGCTTCGCCGGGGTTGATGATGAGGGCGTTCCCGCCCATGTCCGCGATGCCGGTGGCAAAGGAAACCCGCGTGCGGGTGGACGTCTTGTCGAAGATGACGGCCACGGTCTTGCGGCCGTTGCCGTCACCGGCGAAGGGCTGCACGCTGAACGGTGCTGCCTTCATTCGAACAGCGAGTTCCAGGACCTCCGCCTGCTCGGCGGGGGTCAGGTCCGTGTCCTTCAGGAAGTGCCGGGTGCTGATGGAAGTTGTCACTGTGCGTCCTTAGCGGTGGTGGCGGTAGCTGTGGCAATCAGCCCTGGCAGGGCTGCCAGGAAACGGTCAGCCTGTTCAAAGGTCAGGATGAGCGGAGGGGCCAGCCGGATGGTGTGTGGACCCGGGCTGTTGACGATGAAGCCGGCATCCAGCGCCGCAGTAACCATTGCGGGCGCAATGTCTGCGTTGACGTCGAAGCCGATCAGGAGGCCTTCGCCACGGACTTCGGTAACGGCGTCGGTGGCTGCCAGACCTGCCCGTATGTGCGCCCCGATCGTCCGGACGTTCTGCAGGACGCCCTGGCTTTCGATCGCGTGCAAGGTGGCCAGTGCCGCGGCAGTTGCTACAGGGTTTCCGCCGAACGTTGTGCCGTGCTGGCCGGCGGCAAGCAGTGCCGACGTCGAACTTCCAAAAGTGATCAAGGCACCCACCGGGAAGCCGCCGCCCAGCCCCTTGGCGAGGGTGATCGCGTCCGGGACGATGCCGGCGTCTTCGCTGGCGAGCCACTTGCCGGTTCGGCCGATGCCGGTTTGCACTTCATCCAGGATCAGCAGGGCGCCGGCGGCAGACGTGATTTCACGGGCAGCTCGCAGGTACTCCGCACTGAGCGGCCGGACGCCTGCTTCACCTTGGATCGGTTCCAGGAAGACGGCTGCGGTGGAATCGTCGACGGCGGCACGCAGGGCATCGATGTCGTCGAACGGAATGTGGACCACGCCACCAGGCAACGGTTCGAAGGGCGTGCGGTAGGCCTCCTTCGCCGTCAGAGCCAAGGCGCCCATCGTCCGGCCGTGGAAGGCACCTTCAAGGGCAATAATCTTGGTGCGCTTGCCGTGGGGACCATCGCTGTTGCGACGGGCCAGCTTGAACGCGGCTTCGTTGGCTTCCGTGCCGGAGTTGGCAAAGAACACCTTGGAACCTGTGGGTGCGTTGCTGATGGCCAGCAGCTTTTCGGCGAGCGCGATCTGGGTGGGGCTGGTGAAGAAGTTTGAGACGTGGCCAAGCGTGGCGAGCTGGCTCGAGATGACTGAGGTAACGAACGGGTGGGCGTGCCCCAGCGCGTTCACGGCAATGCCGCCAAGGAGGTCCAGGTATTCCTTGCCGTCAGCGTCCCAGACGAGGCAGCCGGCCCCGCGCACGAGGACACGTTGCGGCGTGCCGAAGACACCCATGAGGGATGACGAATACCGGGAAAGCCAGTCCGCGCCGCTGCTGTGCCCGGTGATGGCGTCGGCCGGAGTTTCGACCACTGCTGCTTCGTTGGTGCTCATGCGTTCACGTCCTCGTCAGGTACTACTTGGGTGCCGATGCCGGCCGTCGTGAAGGTTTCCAACAGCATGGAGTGCGGCAGGCGGCCGTCCACGATGTGTGCGCGTTCCACGCCTTCGTCAATTGCTTTGAGGCACGCTGCCATTTTGGGGATCATGCCGGACTCCAAGCTCGGCAACATCTCCCGCAGCTCCGACGCGGTCAGCGAGGAGATCAGCGAGGACTTGTCCGGCCAGTTGGCGTACAGGCCTTCCACGTCCGTCAGGATGACGAGCTTGGAAGCACCCAATGCGGAGGCCACTGCGGCTGCCGCGGTGTCCGCGTTGACGTTCAGGACCTGGCCCGTGGTTTGGTAGCCGTGTGCACCATCTCCTCCGTTGCTCTCATCCACGATTTCGGGGGCGACGGTGGAAATCACCGGGATGCGACCGGCGTCGAGGATGTCTTTGATTCCCGCAGGGTCGACGCCGACTACCTCGCCTACCAGGCCGAGGTCCACCTCTTCGCCGTCCACCACGGTGCCGGTGCGGACAGCGCGCAGCAGCCCGCCGTCCTCGCCCGACATTCCAACAGCGTACGGTCCGTGCGAGTTGATCAAGCCGACAAGTTCGCGGCCAACCTGGCCGGTCAGCACCATGCGCACCACGTCCATGGCTTCGGGCGTCGTAACCCGCAGGCCGCCCTTGAACTCGGACTCGATACCCAGACGACCCAGCATTGAATTGATCTGCGGACCGCCGCCGTGGACTACTACGGGGTGGATGCCAACGTGGTGGAGGAAGACGATGTCCTCAGCGAACGCACGCCGGAGGTCATCGTTGACCATGGCGTTACCGCCGTACTTGATCACCATGGTGGTGCCCGCGAATCGCTGGATCCACGGCAAAGCCTCGATCAAGGTGGCAGCTTTGTCCTGGGCAGCGCTCATGGACGTCGTCTCGCGCGTATGTGCCGTCACAGTCATCCCTTAGCTCGAGTACGCGCTGTTCTCATGCACGTAGTCGTGCGTGAGGTCATTGGTCCAGATGGTGGCTTCGGCGTCGCCGGCCTGCAGGTCGATTTCGACGAGCACTTCACGTGGCTCGAGGTCCACGAGGTTCCGGTCATCGCCGATGCTGCCGTTCCGGCAGATCCGGACGCCGTTCATTGAAACGTTGAGCTGATCGGCCTCGAAGACGGCGTCCGTGGTTCCTACGGCGGAGAGGACCCTGCCCCAGTTGGGGTCCTTGCCGAAGATGGCCGCCTTGAAGAGGTTGGAGCGTGCTACGGAACGGCCCACGATCTCGGCGTCACGTTCACTGGCTGCATTGAAGGTCCGGATGGCGATGTCGTGGCTGGCACCCTCGGCGTCGCCAATGAGCTTCCGGGCCAACTCAGCACACACCCGGGTGACGGCTTCGCTGAGCTGCTCGGCGGATGGCAGCGATTCCGACGCGCCCGAGGCCAACAGCACCACGGTGTCGTTGGTGGACATGCAACCGTCCGAGTCGGCGCGGTCGAAGGTGACGCGTGTGGCGTCTCGGAGGACGACGTCCAGTTCATTGGCCGGCACTTCCGCGTCGGTGGTGAGGACAACCAGCATCGTGGCCAGGCCGGGCGCCAGCATGCCGGCTCCCTTGGCGATACCGCCTACCGTGAAGGCCTTTCCTTCAGCGTCCTTGCCCGTGAAGACGGCTTCCTTTGGGACGCTGTCCGTGGTCATGATGGCTGTTGCTGCGGCCGCGCCGCCGTCCTCTGAGAGTTCCTTGAAGGCTGCTTCAACACCCGGCAGAATCTTGTCCATCGGCAATTGCTCGCCGATGAGGCCGGTAGAGCACACCACGACGTCCGAAGCGGAGACTCCCAGAACCTCGGCTACTTTCTCTGCGGTGGCGTGCGTGTTTTGGAAACCCTGCGGGCCGGTGCAGGCGTTCGCACCACCGGAGTTGAGGATCACGGCATCCACGCGACCGTCCGTGACCACCTGGCGGGACCAGTGCACCGGTGCGGCGGCGACGCGGTTCGACGTGAAGACGGCTGCTGCGGCTTTAAGCGGGCCGTCGTTGACAACGAGGGCGAGGTCCGGGTTGCCTGAAGCCTTGATGCCGGCCTTCACGCCTGCTGCGCGGAATCCTTTGGGGGCGGTAATGGTCACGGGGCAACTCCCTGAAGGTTCAGGCCGGCGGTTTCATCCAGGCCGAGGGCGATGTTCATGGACTGCACGGCTCCGCCTGCGGTCCCCTTGGTGAGGTTGTCGATGGCGCATGTCACTATCACGCGGCCGGTGTGGGCATCGAAGGCCAACTGCATGACGGCGTGGTTTGATCCCTGCACCGATTTGGTGGTGGGCCACTGGCCTTCAGGGAGCAGGTGCACGAACGGCTCGTCGTCATAGGCGTCCGCCCAAGCCTGGCGAAGTTCGGCCGCGGTGACGCCGTGCCCGACCTTTGCCGTGGCAGTGGTGAGGATTCCGCGGCCCATGGGGGCCAGCGTCGGGGTGAAGGAAACCGTCACCGGCTCGCCGGCGGCGTTGGACAGCCCCTGTTCAATCTCGGGCGTGTGGCGATGGCCGCCACCCACGCCGTAGGGGCTCATGGAGCCCATGACCTCGGAACCAATGAGATTGACTTTGGCCGCTTTGCCGGCCCCGGAGGTACCGGACGCCGAAACGATCACGACGTCGTCGGTCAAGAGGAGGTTGTTGGCGAACCCGGGCGTCAAAGCGAGCAGGGCCGACGTCGGGTAGCAGCCGGGTACGGCGATGCGCGTGGCACCCTTCAGCGTCTCGCGTTGTCCGGGAAGTTCCGGCAGCCCGTAGGGCCACGTGCCCGCATGCGCGGATCCGTAGAACTTTTCCCACGCGGCGGCGTCCTGCAAGCGGTGGTCCGCGCCGGCGTCGATGACTACTGTGCCCTCAGGCAGTTGGGCGGCGATTTCCGCCGAGGCCCCATGCGGCAGCGCCAGGAAGACGACGTCGTGACCGGAGAGGTTTTCCACTGTGGTGTCTTCGAGAATCCGGCTGGCCAAACCGTGGAGATGGGGCTGCAACTCCCCTAGTCTGGAACCGGCGTTGCTGTGCGCGGTGATCGCGCCGATGGTGACGTTCGGATGATTCGCCAGCAGACGCAGCACTTCTCCCCCGGCGTACCCGCTGGCACCGGAGACGGCAACAGAAATAGTCATGGCTTCATGATACAGCAAAAGTATTCATGGTTGCCGATAATTATGCATGCCCTCGCAAAGTAGTGCCGGCCGGACGGTTAGCCATAAAGACGTATGCTTGAAGAAGGGTGATCCAGACCGTGCAGTCCGAACGTCGGCTGCAGCGTTGCCCGTTAGCGATACGGGGCACATTCATGGCACCCACGTCCACTACTGAACGCCCCAAGCCGCGCGCGATTCAGCCCAACCCCCTTGTGCACAGCTATTCGGAGCTCCTCAAGAGCGTGAAGGCTGCCGGCCTCCTCGAACGGCGCAGCGGTTTCTATATCTGGCTTTTCGTGGCCCTCATGCTCCTCATGGCGGGCACCTGGCTCGGGTTCGCCCTGCTGGGAGATTCCTGGTACCAGCTCCTGATCGCCGCAGCACTGGGGATCTTCTGCACGCAACTGAGCTTCCTGGCACACGAGGCAGGACACAAGCAGATCTTTGCCTCCCGCCGCGCCAATGACTGGTCCGCGCGGCTGCTCGCCACGGGCGTCGCCGGCATCAGCTATTCATGGTGGGAGCAAAAACACGGGGCGCACCACAACCACCCCAACGTCATCTCCAAGGATCCCGACATCCGAAACAATGCGTTGGTCTTCTACGAGGAAGCGGCCGTAGAGCGCAAGGGCCGGCTTGCCTTCCTGACGAGGAGGCAGGGCCTCTTCTTCTTTCCGCTCCTTACCCTCCTCGGCCTGAGCCTGCAGTTCGACTCCTTGCGCTTCGTCTTCAGCAAGGCAAAGGTGCGTCACCGCTGGGTTGAGACACCAATCCTCGTGGCCCGGCTGGCAGCGCTGCCTGTGCTGGCCTTCACCTTCCTCCCCCTCGGAATGGCCTTCGCCTTCCTGGCTGTGCAGATCATGGTCTACGGCTTCTACATGGGTGCCTCTTTCGCTCCCAACCACAAGGGGATGCCGGTCCTGCCTGCAGACAGCCGCGTGGACTTCCTCAGCCGCCAGGTCCTCACGTCCCGGAACATTTCGGGAGGTCGGTTCATGGACTTCCTCCTCGGTGGCCTCAACCGGCAAGTGGAGCACCACCTGTTCCCTGACATGGCGCGTCCGCAACTCCACCGCGCTGCGGCGATCGTCCGCGCTTTCTGCACGAAGCACTCGATCCCGTATACCGAAACCACGTTGCCCCAGTCATATGGAATCGTCGTGACCTACCTCAATGAGGTTGGCCTCGCTGCCGGTCGCGGCTTCGATTGCCCGGTCGCCTCGACGCACGGACGCCGCTGAGCGTTCGACGCCGGGGGCACCGACCTCCCTAGGATGGATCTGGAACCGGGCACCGGAAGGACCGTCCCGGAGTGAGGAGCCACCATGACGCACGCGATCGTTGCACAGCAGCCCGGGGGACCTGAAGTCCTCGAATATGCATCTGCCGAGCCGCCGGCCCCGGGGCCGGGACAGTTGCTGGTCAAAGTTGCAGCTGCAGGGGTCAACTTCATCGAGACGTATCAGCGAAGCGGCACCTACAAAGTCGAGTATCCGTTTACCCCCGGCGCGGAGGCGGCAGGGACCGTAGCGGCAGTAGGCGAGGGCGTTGAAGAGTTTGCCGTAGGAGACAGGATCGCCACGGCGGAGGGTGCGAAAACCTACGCAGAGTACACCGTCGTCGACGCGACCAAAGCGCTGCCGGTTCCTGCCGGCGTCGATGACCATACGGCCGCAGCCCTGCCGCTCCAAGGCATTACTGCCCACTATCTGATGAATTCATCGTTCCGCGTGGAGCCGGGACACACGGTGCTCCTGCACGCCGGCGCCGGCGGAGTAGGGCTGCTCCTGACGCAGTTGCTGAAGGCGCGGGGCGCGAGGGTCATCACCACCGTCTCGTCGGACGAGAAAGCGGATCTGTCCAAGCTCGCCGGTGCTGACGAAGTTCTCCGATACGACGGCTTTGCCGACAAAGTGCGGGAACTTACCGACGGCGAAGGCGTGAACGTGGTGTATGACGGCGTCGGCAAGGACACGTTCGACGATTCACTCAGGAGCCTGCGTATCCGGGGCGCCATGGTTCTCTTTGGTGCGGCATCCGGACCGGTACCCCCGTTCGACCCCCAAAGGCTTAACTCCGGCGGCTCCCTGACCCTGACGCGCCCGACCATGGGTCACTTCCTCCAGAACACGCATGAGCGCAGGTGGCGATCCGCAGAGATCTTCGAAGCCGCAGCCAAGGGCACACTCGCCGTCCGCATCGGCGCAACCTACGCCCTCTCCGAGGCTGCGCAGGCTCACCGTGACCTCGAAGGCCGCCGCACCACAGGCAAGGTGCTGCTGGTGCCCTGACCGGGCAAGTGAAATTCCCAACGGCCGGCAACTATCAAGCGAACGACAGCGCAACAAAATGTGACGTGCAGGAAACGTCTGACACCTTTTGTTCACCTTTCTGCGGAAAGCTGGCTCGGTGAGTACTGAACAACCCGTTGGGGACGGGCATACCCCCGCCCTTACTACCTACCGCCCCCAGCTTCCGGGCGGCGCTGCAGCCCCTGCCGAGCGCACGCTGGTGGACATCCTGGAGAACACCGCCGCGACGTTCCCCGAAGCCTCGGCCTTGGACGATGGCCACCGCTCCTTGAGCTACACCGAGTTGCTTGCAGCAGTCCGTGGGTTCGCGGGCCGACTGAACGCAGCCGGCCTGGGACGCGGTGACAGGATCGGCGTCCGCATCCCCTCGGGTACCAACGAGCTCTACATCGCAATCCTCGGAATTCTCATGGCCGGGGCGGCGTACGTCCCGGTGGACGCGGATGACCCCGACGAGCGAGCACGCCTGGTTTTCGGCGAAGCCAAGGTAGGGGCGGTGATCGGGGCCGGCCTGGCTGTTGAGCTGTCCGGAGGTGCACGGGAGCCTCTTGCAGCGGCCGGCAAGCCGGGGCTTGACGACGATTCCTGGATCATTTTCACGTCCGGTTCCACCGGGACGCCCAAAGGCGTGGCGGTTAGGCACCGATCGTCCGCTGCCTTCGTGGACGCGGAAGCGCGGATCTTCCTCCAAGCCGAACCCATCGGACCCCAGGACCGGGTGCTTGCCGGCTTGTCCGTGGCGTTCGACGCTTCCTGCGAAGAGATGTGGCTCGCTTGGCGCCACGGTGCTTGCCTGGTCCCCGCTCCCCGTGCCTTGGTGCGAACCGGCATGGACCTTGGGCCGTGGCTTATCAACCACGGAATCACCGTGGTCTCCACCGTTCCCACCCTTGCTGCCCTGTGGCCTGCGGAAGCCTTGGAGAATGTCCGTCTCCTCATTTTCGGCGGCGAGGCGTGCCCTCCCGAACTTGCTGTGCGGCTCGCCGTGGAAGGCCGCGAGGTCTGGAACACCTATGGACCAACCGAGGCGACAGTCGTCGCCTGCGCAGCACCGCTGGGCGGACCAGGCCCCGTACGGATAGGGCTGCCGCTGGACGGCTGGGACCTCGCCGTCGTCGATTCCGACGGCGTTCCCGTGGCCGAGGGGGAAGTCGGCGAATTGATTATCGGCGGCGTGGGACTCGCCCGCTACCTGGACCCCGCCAAGGACGCCGAGAAGTACGCCCCCATGCCGACGCTCGGTTGGGAGCGCGCCTATCGGTCCGGCGACTTGGTGCGCTTTGAAGACGAGGGGCTGATCTTCTTGGGCCGCGCCGACGAGCAAGTAAAACTTGGCGGGCGGCGCATCGAACTCGGCGAAGTGGACGCCGCCCTGCAATCCCTGCCGGGCGTCGCGGGCGCCGCGGCCGCAGTGCAGACCACCACGGCCGGCAACCAGATCCTGGTGGGCTACCTTGCCCCCGCCGACGGCTACGACCTCGACCTGGACAAGGCACGCCACTTGCTGGGCGAGAGCCTCCCTGCCGCTCTGGTCCCCCTGCTGACAACCGTCGAATCGCTGCCCACAAAAACCAGCGGCAAAGTGGACCGCCACGCACTCCCCTGGCCCCTTGCCGGCGCAGCCGCCACCGAAGCAAGCCACGCTCCCCTGAACCTCGCTGACGACGCACGCTGGATAGTGGAGCAGTGGGAGTCCGTACTGGGCAGCCCGGTAGGGTCACTCGACGCGGACTTCTTCGCATATGGCGGCGGCTCCCTGGCCGCAGCCCAACTCGTCTCCGCGCTCCGGGTCCGCTACCCGAGCATCACGGTGGCAGACATCTACGCTACGCCGCGCGTCGGCGCCTTGGTCGACGCCGCGCGCCAGTCGATTCCCGACGGCGGCGCGCCGGGCCCCGCTGCGGAGCGCACCGTTCGTCCCACGGCACGGAAATCGCAGGTCTTCCAGGTCCTCATGGGCGTGCCGCTGCACATCCTTGTAGGCATGCGTTGGCTGACGTACCTTATGGCCGCAAACCGGTTGTTGGCCGACTTCGCAGGTTTCGCCGCCGCACCTGTGGTTTCGTGGTGGTGGATCGCCGCATCCTGGTTGGTCTTCGTGAGCCCCTTCGGCCGGATGGCGATTTCGGTCCTCGCGGCCCGCTTGCTCTTGGGAAGGGTTGAGCCTGGAACCTATCCGCGCTCCGGCAAGACGCACTTGCGGCTCTGGTTGGCGGAGCAGATCCAGGACCTCTCCGGTGCCATCGGATTGGCCAGCGCGCCCTTTGTTCCCTACTACGCACGCGCTTTGGGCGCCAGGATCGGCAAGGACGTCCACCTTCACTCCCTCCCACCGGTCACGGGCCTTCTTTCGCTCGGAAGCGGCGCCAACGTGGAACCCGAGGTCGATCTCTCCGGCTGGTGGGTGGATGGCGATTCCGTCCACATAGGCCAGATCCACGTGGGAGCCGGCGCCGTCGTGGGCTCCCGGAGCACGCTCATGCCCGGTGCCACCATCGGCGCCGGCGCCCACGTCGAAGCAGGTTCTGCGGTGTTCGGCAAGGTGAAAGCGGGGCACCTCGTGGCCGGATCTCCCGCAGAGCGACGCGGCAAGGCGAAGACTGAGTGGCCGGAAGCACCCGGCCGCCGATCCGCGGTGGACCGTTTGTGGCTCACCGCTTTCGCAGGCGCTTCGGCCCTCCTGGCGCTGATTCCTTACGTTTCCGCCTTTGCAGGCGCCTTGGTCGTCCTGGCGTTCATCCGGGGCCACGACTCGTTGCTATCGGCCTTGCCCCAGATTGCCGCCGCCTTGCCGCTGGCTGCCCTCACGTGGTTCTTCGGCAATCTCCTACTGATCCTGGTTGTTGCCCGCTTACTGGGCCTCGGACTCAAGGAAGGCTACCACCGGGTTCGCAGCCGCGTCGGGTGGCAGGTATGGGCCACGGAACGCCTCCTGGATATGGCGCGGGACCTGCTTTTCCCTGTCTACGCCAGTTTGTTCACTCCTGTCTGGCTGCGCCTTCTTGGTGCCAAGGTCGGGAAGAACGTGGAAGCCTCCACCGTTCTCCTGGTACCCCGGATGACAACCATCGGTGACGGCGCCTTCCTGGCCGACGACACAATGGTGGCATCCTACGAGCTTGGCGGCGGATGGATGAAGATCGCCCCGGCCAAAATCGGAAAACGATCCTTCCTGGGCAACTCAGGCATGACCGCCGCCGGCCGCAACGTGCCAAAGAACTCACTGGTGGCGGTACTGTCTGCCACCCCGGCCAAGGCGAAGTCCGGAACATCCTGGCTGGGTAGCCCGCCTGTCAGGTTGCGCCGCACCGCCGTCGATGCCGACCAGACCCGCACCTTCCAACCGCCGGCCAAGCTCAAGGTGGCACGGGCGCTCTGGGAGCTGTGCCGGCTCGTTCCAGTCATCCTGACAGTGGCCATCGCCGTTGGCGTGATGCTTGCCCTCGACTGGATCGCAGGGAACCGGGGCTACTGGATCGCCGCACTCCTGGGCGGCGTTGTGATGCTGTTGGCAGGTGCCGTTGCCGCGTTGAGTTCCGTAGTGGCCAAGTGGATCCTCGTCGGATCCATCCGTACCGGCGAGCACCCGCTGTGGAGTTCCTTCATTTGGCGCAATGAGGTTGTGGATACATTCATTGAGATGGTCAGTGCTCCGTGGTTTGCCCGCTCGGCCGCAGGAACACCTGCCCTGGTGTGGTGGCTTCGCGGACTCGGCGCGAAGATCGGCCGCGGAACGTGGTGTGAAAGCTACTGGCTGCCCGAGGCCGACCTCGTGACGCTCGGCGAGAACTCCACCGTCAACCGGGGCTGTGTTGTCCAAACGCACCTGTTCCACGACAGGGTCATGAGCATCGACACCGTGACCCTCGGTAACGGAGCGACGATGGGTCCGCACGGCGTCATCCTCCCCGCCGCAAGCATTGGTGACGGTGGAACCGTGGGGCCGGCTTCCTTGGTGATGCGTGGAGAAACTGTCCCCGCAGGAACATATTGGATGGGGAACCCGGTCAGTCCTTGGGTGGGTCCGTCTGCGCAAGCTGCCCGTCTCAAGTAGATTGGGCTGACCATGACTGCACCGATCACCACTCCCACAGCAGGAACCGACCCGTACACGCTGGACCACGGCAGCACCGGTTATCGCGTAGACCGGTACGAGTTGGACCTTGACGTCAGATTGGGCAGCAACAAGCTGATCGGCAGGGCTGTTCTCCGCTGCACGGCACTGGAATCCGTCGGCCGGCTTGTCCTGGACCTCGTTGGCCTGCGGGCTTCAAAAATTCAGCTTGATGGAAAGAAACCCCAAAAGTTCTCCCACCGGGCCGAGCACCTCGTTGTTACGCCTGCCGTCCCCTTAAAGGCCGACCAGCAGTTTGTCCTCGACATCCGATACGACGGCAACCCCCAACCACGCAGGGGCCTGTGGGGCGACGTTGGCTGGGAGGAATTGAACGATGGCGTGTTGGTGGCCGGACAGCCCAACGGTGCGGCCTCGTGGTTTCCCTGCAACGACCATCCGCGCAATAAGTCCACATTCCTGATCTCCGTGACCACCGACGACAATTATCGGCCGGTGTGCAACGGCCGCCTGGTGTCCAGGACACGGAAGTCGAGCCGTGAAACGTGGGTTTACGAACACGCCGAACCCATGGCCACCTATCTCGCTACCGTGCAGATCGGCCGCTACAGCGTCATTCCCCTCAACGACGCGGAAACGCATCACCGTGTTCCCCAGTTCGCCGCTGTCCCCGTGGACCTGGCAGAGGAAGCACGGAACGGCCTTCGCCGCCAGCCTGACATGATGCGGACCTTCGAGGACTGCTTTGGTCCCTACCCCTTTACGGACTACACCTCCGTGGTCACCGAGGACGAACTCGAGATCCCGCTCGAAGCCCAGACATTGTCCATCTTCGGCCGCAACCACATGCGCGACACGTGGGAGGCCCAGCGCCTCATCGCGCACGAACTCTCGCACCAATGGTTTGGGAACTCACTCACTGTCAGCGGTTGGAAGGACATCTGGCTCCACGAGGGCTTCGCCTGCTATGCCGAGTGGTTGTGGTCGGAAGAGTCGGGAGTCATGACCATAGCGGACCGGGCCATGGCGGCTTGGAAGAAGCTCGAGGTCTCCCCCCAGGACCTGTTGGTCGGCGACCCCGGCCCGGAGCTCATGTTCGACGACCGCGTATATAAGCGAGGCGCCCTCGCAGTCCATGCCTTACGCATGGCGATAGGTGACCAGGCATTCTTTGGCTTCCTCCAGCACTGGACGGCAGAGAACCGTCACGGCTCCGTTTCCACGGAGTCTTTCATCATGGCGGCAGATGCGTTCATTCCGGGCTGCGATACTGCCGCAATACTGCGCCCCTGGCTCTACGAAAAGCCGCTTCCGCCCCTCCCCGCAGCTCGATAGGGAGCTAGCCGAGCGCCAATGCGGCAACGAGTCCGTCCGGTAGCGCCAGTCCGCCGACAGTGCCTACGTCCCGCAACCCCGGACGCTTCAGCACGTCCACCTCGGCCGGGTTTCGTCTCAGGCCTTCACCGGTCATCTTCAGCCAGGCTTCCTTGCGCGCCCACAAACGCGCCCGCTGCCCGGCCTGCTGTTTCTTCGGGATGGACGCCAGGAAGTCCCTCTCGCCTACGGTCAGGGCGACGTTGTCGAAGCCATCGAAGCCGGCAGCGTCTAGCGCTTCAAGGTCCACTCCCAGCCGGAGGCCTTCCGTTGGACGCACGACGCCGGCCAGCAGCACCCAGCCGGACGCCCGTGAGGCGCTGAGCAGCAAAGGCGCGGGACCGCCGTCGAGCATGTAACCCGGGCGTCCGTGATCCTGGCCGGGACCGCACTGCGGGCAGTGATAGTCCGGCACGAGCTCAGCCGGATCGATCCGGAGCAGGTGCGCGGCGAATCGCTGGAGGGCAAGCCTCCCGGCCACGAATTCATTGCGGTCCCGGGCGGCGACGAGCCGGAGCGCACGCTGCTGAGCTGCGTGGTCCAAGTGCTGAAGAGTGGTTTCAAGCAGCGGACTCTCATGCAACCTGCGCAACTCAAGCCCGACGCCGTCGATCAGGACCGCGTCCTCATTATTAGGCGGTGCCGCTTGAGTCACGCCTCTAACTATAGAAGGCCATGTTCCCGCCCAAGCTGACGGTCATAAGGAGCCTTGAAAACTTAATCCCCTCATCAGCGTCACGATTCCAGTAGACAGCCCACTTAACTCCGTATGGACCATAAAGAAGGCGGAGTTCCGTGTAAAACGGCCACGCCACCAGCTATCTTCGCTGAGGAGCACATGACAGCTATGGAACCCCTGCTCACCATAGTGCTTGAGGCTCCCGAGGGCCTCGACCGCGAATCAGTCCTGTACAGGCGGATAATTTCTGGGCGCCTCCGCTACGAAGAGCAGTTCAGAATTCTCCATGTTCGGGAGCGGCTGACAACAAGTGGCGTGGCCGGAATTTGTAGGTCCATTGACACCAAGTACGTGGTGTTCATGAGGGCATCCCACCAGGTTTCGCCCAACTTCCTAACCACCATGATCGAATATCTACAGACGCGGACGGTGTATCTTGCCGAGCCGGTTATCTACACAGGAAACCTGCCGGGCAATGTCGGTGCAACAAAGATTGACCAAGCGTATTTTTATGCACGCGATACCGATATTTTCGGCGTTTCATTCAACGTCAAGCGACTCGTGGATGCGCTCGAGGCCATCGGGGACGTCGATCGATCAGCACTGTACCTGGCCTACCGGCTGTATTGGTCGGTCGGAACGGTGAAACCGCAGGAAACCGGTTTTTCGGTGGCGTCGGATACCAAGGCGGCAATCGGTCTGCGAGTGGCTCCCGACACCGCGCGCCTGGTCCCGCTGATTCCGTCTTCCTCGGAGGAATTGCGGCTCTACCTAACACGCTATCTCGCTCTCTACCTTCGAGGCATGCGTGCCCAAAAGACCGGAAGCGTGCGTTTGGGCCATCTCCGGGACCTCATCCGCACGTTTCGGCTGGTCGAGCTACTGACGTGGGTTGAACCCCTGCAACCTGTGGAAGCCGCGTGGATCCGGTGGCTGGATGCACCCGACGTGAACATGTACCTCTACAAGCAACTGAGCGAGCGTGACTCCTACCTGGTGTTCGAAGAGGGTGGGGTCGAGGCCGGCGCCGGGACACCTCTTTACCGGTTGCAGTTCGGAAACGACACTATGACCATCGATAGGTCCTACAGGCCGCGAGAGCTCAGGCCCGGCTATACCCACGCTGCCAGTTACGACTTCTACGAGCGGCCTATCACGCCTGCATCCACAATCATTTTCTTTGATAGGCCGCTTCAAGCCGACGACAACGCCGAGCACCTGTACCAATATTTCACGGCAACGCACCCGGAGTTTACCGAAGCCTACTTCGCATTGAATCCAAAATCCGCCGATTGGGACCGGTTGGCCAGGAAGGGCTTCAAGCTTATCCCGATATTTACTACGGAATTCTATGAAAAGTTCCTGATCTCGGACGTAGTGGTGTCGTCGCAGATCTACAATATCCGGTACCGCGGCAAGTCCTTCGCAAATTCCCGCTTCGTGTACCTCCAGCATGGGATTCAACTCAATGACATGACAGATTGGGTCTTTTCCAAGTACTTTGACGTGTTTGTCACCACGGGCCAGCTCGAGGCCGAGTACATGCGTGGAATTGCGCCCGTGGAAACCCTGAACTCCGGACTCCCCCGATTCGAAGCCTTGGCTCAGGAAGGGCACAAACCGCAACACCTCCTCTTCATGCCAACATGGCGTTTCAACCTGCATCAGGCCTCCACCGAACTATTCGAACGCTCACAGTACTTCCGTGCGATTGAGGCTGTCCTGACAGATCCGATGCTGCTCACGTTCCTTGAAAGGACCGGTCGGAACCTGCAAGTGAAACTTCATCCAAATGTGGAAAAGAGGGCCAACCAATTCAGCTTCTCGAAGAACGTCGTCAAGTCGGATCTGAGCTATAGGGACGCAATAGCTTCGGCAGAACTGGTCTTCACCGACTACAGCTCAGCAGTGCTTGACGCAGCTTTTGTGGGCAAACCCATCGCGTACTATCACTGGGACGCGCAAGAGTTTTTCCGGGATCAACCCTATGAAGGCCGGGTCGACTACAGCCAGGACGGCCTCGGTCCCGTATTCATCGAACACGACGAATTGATCAGGCACATCGTTCAGGAACTTTATGCGCATCCACATGAAAAGTTTGCACAACGCCGTGCGAACTTTTTCCACGGCGTGGACCCGAAAAGCATCAACGCAAAAATCATAGAGAGGATGCTGAGTCTGTGATGGCGAAGATTCGGAGGATAAAACGAACAGTCCGTGGACTGGCTGTGAAGGTTGCATACTCACAGACGGGCACCGCCATTGCACGCACAGTCCTGGCGTCGCCACCGAGCACACCTGTACGGCGACTTTTGAAGGCCAGGAACTTGGAAGGCAGCTTCAGAAGGCTCGCTTCCGAAAGCCTGCCGTCCGGTACATACTTTGCCAGGCTGCGGATCCCTGAGTGGCAGAAGCACATTGGCAGAGCCTTCCGCCTTCTACAGGACGGCCAGATCATCTATGGGAACTTGATAGAAGCTCCGGCCCGAGGATTCCCTCTCGAATATCGAAACATTATTGTCACGTCAAAAGATCCTGCCCGATTCTCCCTGGACATCGACGCACCCTACGAATTGACGATCGGCCGCGGAGCATTCACCACTCCCCAACAAATTAAGTACGATCACCAGTACGGAGTGGAGCAGCACGGGGACATCTACTACTCATTGCGCGGGAACACCGTGAACCCCAGGAAGTTGCTACTCACATTCCCGGGCTTCGGGCCGTCAACGTCCAGAGTTTCCTATGCCGTTAGCTACCTTAAGGACATCGTCGATGCCGACCTGAAAGACACTCTCATGGTGTGCTTCCAGGACCGCTATTTGTCAGCGGGGTCTTACATGGTGGCAGATAACGCCGGCAGACCGCTCTTCGATCGGGTTACCCAAGCCATCGAGGAACTTCGAGCCCGGTACGACATCGATCCTGCCCGCATGCTGTTCTTCGGAGCCTCCAAAGGTGGCAGCATCGCCATCCACTACGCGAAAGACTTTCCGGCGGCGCAACTATTGCTGGCAGTCCCGCAAATGAATTTGCCGTACTACTTCAACAAACCCTTCTTTCGCGACAACCTTTTCCTGAACAGCGCACTCCGCGACATTGAGCAACCCGAGCATAACCTGCGCCGATACTTCCGCGAGGGACGGAAAATCGACTATTTCTACACAAACTCGGACGAACTCAGTAATCACTCACTCATCGAACTCGTAAAAGACGTCCCGAATCTTACGAAGTACCGTGTCGACGGCGAACACTCTTCCGTGGCGCGGACGGCGTTGCCCGCTATGCTGGGCATAATCCGCGGCTTCCTCCGCGGTCCCCAGCACCAGACTTTTTCCTGTGAAGAAATTCGGGCTTTCCCTCAGGAGCACGGCATCCAGTTGCAGGCGCGCGTGGACCAGACCGGATCGAAGATCAACGAAGCGAACTGGTTTATCGAGGGATGGCTGGGAAGCACGCGCTTCAGGCAGTTGATCTCCCAACACTCCTACGGGTTTCTGAAGTACACCACTGAGAGCCAGCAACTGTACCCAGCCTACGATCCCACTGACACGCTTGCAGCCGTGGTCGCGATTGAGCCTGCCGGGACCCTATGGACAGGCCGCTTGCCCAGTCCAACCTTCAAGGCTTCAGGGCACGTGGAACGCTGTGACGTCGACGCATCCACATTGGAGCTCGAAGCAAAGCATTCGCAGCCTTACGTTGTCTTGGAAGGTGACCGTCTCAGCCGATACCTCTACCGCTGCAGCCCTGCCAATGTAGATGGCGACACCATGGAAATTCATTTCGTCGCGGATGTTGAATCTGATATCTCCATGATCACCATCGACCGCGGATCCCACAGGGCCTCACACATTGCGGTGGTGCAGCCCCTGGACGGCTGGGAGCTGGCTGACCTCATGCCTTTGAGGTTTGTCATCGCTTCGGGTGCAAGACGGCTGCTCATGGTGCTTCACGATGTTGGGCCCATCAAAGAGGCCGTGGAAGCTCTCCAGGCGGTGGACTGGCCCGAGAGCTCCATTATGTTGACGACGGCGGAAGATATTGCCGCTGCCGGGGAAATGATGGCGGATGCCTACTAGGACTAAGCAGAATCCCCGGAACCTACTGGTTCCGGGGATTCTCCTGCCCGGAACCTAACGCTGCACAGCCCCGAAGCGCTCGGTGGCTACGGCAACAGCTGCCGCGCGTGCCTCCGAAGCCTCATCAGCGGTGAGGGTACGGTCTGCTGCACGGAACCGGAGGCCAAAGGCCAACGACTTCTTACCGTCCTCAATGCCGGGTCCTACATAGACATCGAACAACGCAACGTCCTCAAGGAGCTCACCGGCGCCTTCGCGCAGCGCAGCCAGGACGTGATCAGCGGGTACGTCCTGCGGAACCACCAGTGCGACATCCTGCGTGGCAACGGGGAAGCCGGAGATGTGCTTGGCAACGATCACGTCGGCGGCAGCATCGAAGAGGGCTTCCACGTTCACTTCCAACGCCACAGAGCGGGCCGGCATGTCATGCGCAGCCAGGAGCTTCGGGTGAAGCTCGCCCGCGTAACCCACAACGTCACCGTTCGGCAGTGCAAGCTGGGCGGCACGTCCCGGGTGGAATGCCTGATGGCTGCCTTGGTTGACGACCAGTTCAACACCAAGGACATCCGCAATCAGGCGGGCCACGTCGAGGGCGTCCGCCCAGTCCCAGGCACGCGGTTTGTGCGTCGCAGCTGCCGGGGAGTCGTGGCCCGTCAGGACTGCGGCGATGTACAGCGGCTGGTGGGGAACGCCGTCGTAGAGTCCGTCCAGCACCTCATCGGCAGGCTTGGCACCCAGCGCAGGGATGGATTCCGTACCAAGCTTCTCGCCGGGCAGGAACACCGAACCGGCCTCGTACAGGGCGAGGTCGCGGAAACCCCGCGAATGGTTGCGGCGGGCAACCTCGATCAGCCCGGGCAAGATGGACGTGCGGAGGTAGCCGTGTTCCTCGCTGATCGGGTTTGCAAGCTTCAGAGCCGGACGCCCCTCGCCTTCAACGGCCACGCCGAACGTGTCGTTGGCTGCCTTGGTGACAAACGGGTAGGAAAGGACCTCGGTGAGCCCCGCATCAGCCAACGCTTGAACGACGCGACGCTTTTGCTGCTGCGTGCGGGTCAGGCCACGGCCCGGAGGCGCCACCGGCAGGGTAGCAGGAATGTGGTCGTAACCGACCAGGCGCGCGATCTCCTCGGAGAGGTCCTCCTTGGTTTCCAAGTCCTGGCGCCAGCTGGGGGCAGTCACGAGGTAGCCGGAGGCGGTCTTCTCCACCATGGCACCGAGGTCCACCAAGGATGTGGTGATCTGCTCTTCCGTGAAGTCGATGCCGATACGCGCAGCAGCGAACTCTGCCGGCAACTCGATAGTGACGGCGTCCGGTGCAGTTCCGACGTCCGTGCCGGTCTCGTCAGCGGTACCGCCGGCGAGCTCCACCAGGAGGTCAACCACACGCTGCGCTGCAATGCCGGCCACGTGCCAATCCACGCCACGCTCGAAGCGCTTGGAAGCCTCGGACGGAAGCTTGTGCCGGCGGCGGGAGCGGGCGATGGACACCTCATCGAAGTGCGCGGCTTCCACCAGGATGTTGGTGGTGGAATCCGAGACTTCAGTGTGTGCGCCACCCATGACCCCTGCGATGCCGATGGCTCCGGAGTCGTCAGTGATCAGCAGGTCTTCGACGTCGAGGGTGCGCTCTTTGTCGTCGAGGGTGGTGATCTTCTCCCCCGCAACGGCACGACGAACCACGATATCGCCGGAAAGCTTGTCGAGGTCGTAGCAGTGGTTCGGCTGGCCAAGCTCCAGCATGACGTAGTTCGAAATGTCCACGGGCAGGGAGATGCTCCGGATGCCTGCGAGGCGCAGGCGGGACACCATCCACGGCGGCGTGGGGCGGGAAGGATCCACGCCCCGGACCGTGCGGGCCACGAAGCGGTCGCAACCGGGCTTGCCGTAGATCGGGGCATCATCGTTGAGCTTCACGCCGTAGCCGCCCTGAAGGGAAGCCGGCGCGCTGACCTTGGCAGCCGGATCCACGAACGATGTACCAGTGGCGTGGGCGTACTCGCGGGCGACGCCGCGGATGGAGAACGCGTAGCCCCTGTCCGGAGTGACGTTGATTTCCGCGGCCTGGTCATACAAACCAAGCAGCTCCATCGCATCCGTACCGATTTCCGGGTCCAGGCCGATCCTCGAAAGGACAAGGATGCCGTCGTGGTCATCGCCGATGCCAAGCTCACGCACGGAAGCGATCATGCCTGCGGACATGTGGCCGTAGGTCTTCCGGGCCGAGATATGGAAGTCGCCGGGAAGCACGGCGCCGGGCAGGGTCACTACCACTTTGTCGCCTTCAACGAAGTTGTGGGCACCGCAAATGATGCCCTGCACGCCTGAAGGATCAATGCCCTTACCCGTGAGGGTCTGTTCCTTGCCCTCGGGGACAACGCGAACCTGGCACCAATTGATGGTCTTGCCGTTGGACTGTGGTTCCTTGATCAGGCTCAACACCTGTCCCACCACAATCGGACCCTTGAGCCCATCCGTGGGGCGGTGGACTTCTTCTTCTTCAAAACCGACCCTGACCAGGTCTGCCATGACGTCTTCGGCCGTCGCGTCGGCCGGTACCTGCGCGAATTCACGCAGCCAGGAAAGTGGGATACGCACTGTTAGATCTCCATCCCGAAGTGCTCGCTGAAACGTACATCGCCTTCGATCATGTCGCGCATGTCGCCGACCTCATTGCGGAACATGAGCGTCCGCTCGATGCCCATGCCGAAGGCAAAACCTGAATAGACCTCGGGGTCAATGCCCGCTGCACGCAGGACGTTCGGGTTGACCATGCCGCAGCCGCCCCACTCGATCCACCGGGGACCGCCCTTGGCGCCGGGGTGCCAGATGTCCAGTTCCGCGGACGGCTCAGTGAACGGGAAGTAGTTGGGGCGCAGGCGGATGGAAGCTTCCTCCCCGAACATCTGGCGCGCGAAGTGCTCCAGCGTGCCGCGAAGATCGGCCATGCTCAGGTTCTTGTCGATGGCCAGGCCCTCGAACTGATGGAACACCGGGGTGTGCGTCGCATCCAGTTCGTCGGTGCGGAACACCTTGCCCGGGCACAGCACATAGATGGGAACCTCGCGTTCAAGCATGGAGCGCACCTGCACCGGAGAGGTGTGCGTGCGCATGAGGAGGTGCGCCTCCGGCGGCTCGACGAAGAACGTGTCCTGCATTTCACGGGCCGGGTGATCCGGCTTGAAGTTCAGCGCGTCGAAGTTGAACCACTCAGACTCGACCTCGGGCCCTTCCGCGATTTCCCAGCCCATGCCAACGAAGATGTCGGAAACACGGTCCTGCAGAGTGGACAACGGGTGGCGGGCACCGGCGCGACGGCGGCGGGGTGCGGCCGTGACATCCACGGTTTCCTCTACCAGGATCCGGGCGTCGTTCTCGGCTTCCAGAACCTCGGTCCGCGCTGCCAGCGCCTGGTTGACCCGGCCACGCGAAGAACCCATGAGCTTGCCGGCGGCAGCCTTGTGCTCCTTGGCGAGGCCGCCGATTTCACGGTTGGCCAGGCTGAGCGGCGACTTCTCGCCCGTGTGGGCGAGGCGGACAGCCTTGAGTTCTTCGAGGGAGGAAGCAGCCGCAATGGCGGCAATCGCGTCCTCTACGGCAGCGGTGATGGCGGCTTCATCCAGCGGATTCGGGATGGCAGCGCCTGGCAAAGTGTCAGTCATCTACTGTTCTTAGCTACGAGTCGGGAACGGCCCGGCAAGGCAGGCCTGGAATACGAAAAAGGGCAGTGCATGAAAAGGGCAGTGCCCACCGCGGACGGCGAACACTACCCTTCAGTCTAGTTGAACCTCGACGGCCGTACTTGCCGTACGTCTTAGGCCCCCGACGCCGGAGGTGATGGGGGCGGCGGAGGTGCCTGGCCGCCGTCGGGCGTTTGGTCTGGCTGCCGTGGCGGTTGATGTGGCGTTTGCGGATGCGCCCCGGGCGTGTAGCCCTGGCCGGCCCAGTCCTGGCTTGCTTGTTGGGCGGACCGTTGTGCCGGGAACCCCTGCTCCGGCGCGGCGTATCCGGGCTGCCCGTACGGCGCAGCGCCTGCGGGTGCAGGCGACTGTTGGGCCGACCGCTTACGCAGCAGGACAAAGAGGAGGACCAGTGCGGCGGCAATGACGAGCACGGCTACGAGGATCCAGATGATCCACGGGGGAATCCCTGCACTGGCCTCGGCCTTCGCTTGGACCGTGGTGTCACTGACACTGAGCATATCGAAGGTCGCCGTATTGCCGTCGATTGCGGCGCCCTTGGCTTCCACAACCTTCCCCGGGAAGGTGAACTTGACCGACGCTTCGTCGAAGATCGACTTGGCCATTCCCGCCGCTGCCGGGTCCGCGCTTTCGCTGCCGGCTATCCCGCCCATGGTGATGACGTAATAGTTGCCGTCCTTCTTCAACTCGAAGGGTGATTCCGAACTGGATGATTCGGCCAACCTGGCCGGGTCCAGGTTGGAGGCGGTGATGCGCTTCCCCTTGTACTTATCGTCTTCGTAGTCCAATACCGTGGCGCCCTCGGGAATGTCCATTTCCTGGTCGCCGCTGCCGTTGGACTCCATGAATTCATCAAAGGATTTATCGCCCAGGACCGATTTCTGGATGGCGTAGACAACTTCGTAGTCCACGCTGTGTTCGTTGTTGACCTTGACGGCCATGTTGAGCTTGAAACATCCCGTCAGCGCCACCATGACGGCGAGCATCACACCGAACACGCCGACGACCCGTCTAACGTTCATTTTGCCTCCCCCTTTTCGCGATGGATCCATCGCTTCCACCACGGACCGCGGGCAGAACGCACCCGCGGTGTGTTTCATCAGACTACCCCCGGCTGTGGCGCGCTACGGGGCTAGCATGGCGTCATGACACCAGGGCAGCGCCTACGGCAAATTGCCAACGTCCTTAACCTGACCACTCCTTTGGGACTGGTGATTGCTGCTGCCTCGGACTCGAAGGTTTCCCATGGACCGCGGGGCCTGCTGATCGCCGGAGATTACGACTGGAAGCTCCCGTACGCCGGCGCCTTCACCGTGGGCAACGTCATCATTTACCGTGCGCCCCATGGCGTGGCGGGCCGCAACGAGGTGCTGCTTGGCCACGAAGAGAAGCACAGCACGCAGTACGCGTATTGCCTCGGCCTTCCGTTTCTGGCGGCGTACGGTCTTGCAGCTGGATGGTCGATGCTCCGGGCGGGCAACCCGGCGTCCAGGAATTTCTTTGAACGCCAAGCGGGACTCTCGGCTGGTGGCTACATTGACACTGACAACCGCCGGCCGGGCGGCCGACCAACACAGCAAAGCGAGGCCGACGCATGAACCGAACCATTACCGTGACCGGGACCGCGAGCGCCGGGGCTGTCCCGGACCTTGTGACACTGACGCTCGGTGTAGAAACGCGCCGGGACACCGCCGCGAGAGCATATGACGACGCCGGACGGGCGGCAGGCGCTGTTGCCTCAAGCCTGCGGGCGGCCGGTATCCAGGACGTGGATCTTCGGACCAGTGGCTTGAACCTCCGTGCCGAGTTCGTGTGGGTGGAAGGGCAGGGGCAGAAAGTCACCGCCTATGTGGCGACAACCAACCTCCACGTCGGCATTCGCTCGCACGCGGATGCGCCGGCAACCATCGCCGCGGCGGTGGCCGCCGGCGGAGACGACATCAGGATCAATGGTTTGGAGCAAGGCTTTGCGGATACGTCAGCGGTGACTGCGCAAGCGCAGGAGGCCGCATGGAAGGACGCCCTGCGACGCGCGGACCAATACGCATCGTTGGCCTCCGCCAGGCTTGGGCGGGTAGTGTCAATCTCCCAGCAGCCTGTCCCCGGAGCGCCTGTTCCCATGGGCGGTATGGTCAGGGCCTACGCTGCGGAGGCACTCCCTGTTGAGCCCGGAGAGACACAGATGGCTGCGAGCATCACCGTGGAATGGGAGTTACTCGAGCCGTAGGCGAGAACTTGCGGACGGCGCTGCTAGTGGACAGCGCCGGCGGAAAGCTTGGCGTCCACGGACGTGGTGATCGCTGTCCGGGCGACGACCGCAATGCCTGCAGCCATGGACTCGAGGGGCATGGAAGGTACCTTGCTGCCCGGGGACACTTGTTCGGGCAGGTAAGGAACGTGCAGGAATCCTCCCCTGACGCCTGTTTCCGCGACCGAATGCATCAGCGCGTAAAACACATGGTTGCAAACGTAGGTCCCTGCCGACTGTGAGACTTCGCCCTTGATGCCTTCAATTTGCAGGTTCCTGAGGGCCGCCTTGATGGGCAGGGTGGAGAAGTAGGCGGCCGGTCCACCCGGCACCACTTCCTGATCGACAGGCCGCTGGCCCTTATTGTCAGGAATCCGGGCGTCGTCACAGTTGATGGCCACGCGTTCCAGCGAAAGCCGTTCCCGCCCCCCGGCCAATCCAACGCTCAGCACGATGTCGGGCTGGAGGTCGGCGACGGCAGAAAGGAGGACGTCCACCGACCCGCCGAATATACAGGGCAACTCCAATGCCTCCACCGAGTGCCCCTCGGACACCAGGATGTCGCGGGCCCGAAGAACCGCTGGCCACGACGGATTGACCGCGTCCTCGCCGAACGGTTCGAAGCCAGTGAGCAGAATCATGGGCCAACATTAGCAATGCCCGGATCCCGGTTTTGGAAGTTCTTGACATTCGTTCGAACATACCTTCGAATGGAGTGCATGAGATGGGACGCACAGGCACTTTCACCAACCCGGAGACCGGCGTCCGAAAACAGCAGCACCGCGGCTCCAGGCCCTGCCCCGGCCTTGGATGCCCTCGTGCCGCTGGCCGGGCTTGTGCGTTCCATCTCGACACCCGAATTCTCCGGAGTCACCTTCCATGAGGTCACCGCCAAGTCAGTGCTCAACAGGGTGCCTTCGGGCTCAAACATGCCCTTCGAATGGACCATCAACCCGTATCGCGGCTGCAGTCATGCCTGCGTCTACTGTTTTGCACGCAAGACCCACACCTACCTTGAGTTCGACTCCGGAAGGGACTTCGATTCCCAAGTAGTGGTCAAGATCAATGCAGCGGAGGTCCTCCGCAAGGAGTTGGCCAAACCTTCCTGGGGGCATCACACCGTGGCCCTTGGAACCAACACAGATCCTTACCAACGCGCTGAGGGCCGGTACGCCCTCATGCCCGCGATCATCCGGGCCCTCGCGGATTCCGGGACTCCTTTTTCCATCCTGACCAAGGGCACTTTGCTGGCACGGGACATTCCCCTGCTCAAACACGCCGCCACACAGGTTCCCGTGGACCTTGGCATCTCCCTCGCCATGACCAACGAAGACCTGGCCGAAGTCATTGAACCCGGTACCCCCTCCCCCAGGGCGCGGCTCAAGCTCATCGCCCGGCTTCGGGACGCCGGGTTGGGCTGTGGGGTCATGGCCATGCCGATCCTCCCGTGGCTCACGGATTCCGACGAAGCATTGGATGCCCTGTTTACGGAGTTGGTCAAGGCCGGCGCTACGGGGGTGACCGCTGGCGCGCTTTATCTCAAGCCGGGAACACGGGAGTGGTATATGGCGTGGCTCGCTTCCCACCATCCGGGACTCGTGGGGCGCTACCGCCGCCTGTACGGGCAGGGGTCCTACGCATCCAAGGAGTACCGCACCTGGCTGTCAGGCCGGATCAATTACTTCAAAGCGAAACATGGATTTACGGGAACCTACGGCTTTGGCCATAGGAACGCCCGTGCCACAGCGGACAAGGAGTCGGCCGCGACGGCCGGACGGCGTGAGTCCCGTGAAGCCACGGAGCGACACCCAGGCCAAGAGCCCCTGTTCTAGCGCTTGCCCGGCTAAAGGTTGCCCGGCTCTCAAGGTTACCGGCTCCAGTGCTCGCTAGGCCGGCGCGGCTACGCGCTCCAACAATGCACGCACAATGGGCAGGTCCGCAGGAATCCAGGGCAACGCGAGCGCCGCTTCGCTCTCAAGCAGTGGTACCCACCTGAGTTCATCGTGGTCCTCCAGCGGGCGGGGTTTGCCGGAGGCCAGTTCCGCGAACCAAACCCGCATGGCAGCACGCTCATTCAGGGGCCAGCCAGTGGGCACGCCTGATTCGAGTTCAGGTCCCAGGCGGACCGTGACGCCCAACTCTTCGGCAAGTTCGCGATGCAATGCAGCTTCGGGCGACTCGCCGGTTTCCACCTTGCCTCCGGGGAATTCCCACATTCCCGCGAACTGTGGCGGTGCAGTACGCCGGGCTACGAGGAGTTGGGCAGGGGCTGCAAGCGAGTCCACCACGGCGGCACCCACCACGTTAATCAGTCCAGTCACCGCAACAGTCTATGGGCGTTGGGCCATGGGAATGGTCACATTGAGGCCTCACAGAACTAGGCGGCCACTAAGCTTGTTATCGGATTTTCTCCACTTTCCCCAGCCCACAAGGCACCACCGAGAAACAGGCTTATGACTACCACTGTGTCCCCACCCGCCCCGGTCCTTTCAACGAGGCGCCATATTGGCCTTGCCATTCTGGCACTGGCCATGGGCGGGTTCGCCATCGGCACCACCGAGTTCGCCATGATGGGACTGCTCAAGGAAGTCGAGGATGGTTTGCGGATCAGCACACCGGAGGCCGGCAACCTGATCTCCGCCTATGCGTTGGGCGTCGTCATCGGAGCGCCGGTTTTCGCGGCCTTTGGTGCGAAGCTTCCCAGGAAGTACCTTGCCCTTGGCCTGATGCTCTTCCTCTCGGTAGCCAACCTGACGTCTTTCATCGCACCCGACTACGGCCTCATGCTGCTCTCGCGCTTCGCCTCCGGACTTCCGCACGGCGCCTTCTTTGGTGTCGCTGCGGTCATCGCCGCCGGCCTTGTGGCTCCGACCAAACGGGGCTGGGCCATCTCCATGGTGATGGCCGGACTGACGGTCTCCAACGTCATCGGCGTGCCGCTTGCCACGTGGGTGGGACAGACGTTTGGGTGGCGGCTCCTTTTCGTCATCGTAGGCGCCATCGGCCTGGCCACTGTGGCGATGGTGTGGAAGTTCGTGCCCTTCGAAGCGGTACATCCTGAAGCGAGCATTCGCCGTGAACTGGGCGCCCTCAAGAGGCTCCAGGTGTGGTTGGCCTTGCTGATCGGCATCATCGGGTTCGGCGGGTTCTTTGCCGTTTACACCTACATCGCCCACACCATGACCAGTGTGGCCGGAGTCCCGGAGACCCTCATCCCTGCCGTGGTGGCCCTGTATGGTCTGGGCATGGTGGTCGGCAACATCATCGGCGGACGGATCGCGGACCGCTCCGTCATGGGCACCATCTACTGGGTGATGCCTGGCATCGCCTCAGCCCTGGTGATTTACGCAATCGCCGCCCATTGGGCCTGGTCCGCGTTCATGATGGCCTTTGTGGTGGGCGGCACCGGATCCATGCTCACGCCCGCCCTGCAGACCCGCCTGCTGGACGCAGCGCCAGGCGCCGCTTCGCTCGCGTCATCGCTGAACCACTCGGCGCTCAACATCGCCAACGCCCTGGGCGCGTTCCTCGGCGGCACCGTGATCGCTTGGGGTTGGGGCTACGTTGCTCCTGCCCTTGTGGGCGCCGTCCTGGCCGTCCTGGGGTTGGGCGTAGCGATCGTCAGCGGCCTGTTGGAACGAAAGAGGCCCCTCGCCTAAGCCTCCCTCCTGCAAGCAGAAGGCTCCGCAGCCGTGACTGGTCACAGCTGCGGAGCCTTTGTTTTTGCGAATCAGGCTAGGCCTTCACGCGCTCCAGATCCGGCTCAAGGTAAATGACGCGTGCGATCGGCACAGCCGCACGGATACGCTGCTCGGCGTCGTCAATGGCCTTGGCAATGGACTGGCCGGTGTCGGCGGCGCCCATCGTGATCTTTGCGGCAACCAACAGCTCGTCCGGTCCCAGGTGCAGGGTCTTCAGGTGGATGATGCGGGTTCCATCCGCTTCCAAAGCGGAGGTGATGCGGGCAACGTCATCCTTGGTGGCAGACTCGCCCAGCAACAGCGACTTGGTTTCCAGCGCCAGCACAACAGCAATGGCCACCAGCAGCAGGCCGATCATGGCCGTGCCCAAGGCATCCCAGACGCCGTCGCCCGTGAGGAGCGTCAGGCTGACGCCGAAAAGGGCGAAGATCAAGCCGAGCAGCGCACCAAGGTCCTCGAGGAGGATGACGGGCAGTTCCGGCTGCTTGGCATTGCGGACAAAGTTAACCCAGCTTTGCTTGCCGCGGACATGGTTCGATTCGATGATCGCGGTCCGGAAGGAGAATGACTCGGCAATGATGGCCCCCACGAGAACAGCCAAGGGTACCCACCAGAAATCGCCCTCGATGCCGTGGGGGTGCTGGAACTTTTCCCAAGCTTCGTACAGGGCGAACAGGCCACCGACGCTGAACAGCACAATGGACACGATAAACGCGTAGATGTACCGTTCCCGTCCGTAACCGAAAGGATGCTCCGGGCTCGCTGCGCGCTTGGCACGCTTGCCACCCACCAAGAGAAGGATCTGGTTGCCGGAGTCGGCCACCGAGTGGATCGCCTCGGCAAGCATGGACGATGACATCGTCAGAATGAACGCTATGAACTTCAGTACAGCGATGGTCAAGTTCGCGGCGAGAGCCGCCACGATCGCTTTGGTACCGCCACTTGCAGCCACGAAAGCTTCACCTCTTCGGGTTCGGGAAAGTATGGACTATGCCAAGAAAGTCGTCATCGTCTGCTCTTGCAAGCAATACCGTACCCGTCGGCAGGCTGTTTATGCATTCCCGACCCGGGCACCCTGCTGGGACCGGGCACTGGCGTAGAGGCACACGGTAGCTGCGGTGCCAAGGTTCAGGCTTTCAGCCGCCCCGTAGACGGGCACTGCGACGCGATGATCTGCCAGCGCGAGTTCTGCGTCGGAGAGGCCTTGGGCCTCGTTTCCAAACAGCCAGGCAGTGGGCTGCTCCAGGGCATAGGTGGACGCCACTGCGACATTGCCGAGCCTGCGGGCAGCATTCTCGTCCTGCAGTTGGTCCAGGTTCACAGTGCCGTATCCATCGGCCGCCAAGACACCTATCCCCCGCGCCCGGCACTGCTCCACCAACTCCTCTACGTCCGCCCCCAGGACCACGGGGAGGTGGAAGAGTGAACCAGCCGTGGACCTGACAGCCTTGGGATTGTAGATGTCCACACTGGAACCCGTAAGAACCACGGCATCGGCACCAGCGGCATCGGCTGCCCTGAGGACAGTGCCCGCGTTGCCGGGGTCGCGCACTTGGCACATAACGGCGATAAGCCGCGGGCCGGCGTCGAGCACTGATTCCAAGGTGACATCCACGAAACTGCAGACTGCCACGATCCCCTGCGGGTTAATGGTGTCCGCCATGGCGGACAAGACGTCGTCGCTCGCAAGCCGGAGTTGTGTTCCTTGGGCGAGGTCCGCCAGTTCAGGTAGGCGGTCAAGGCAGGCCGCGCTGGCAAAGACTTCATGTACGACGGCGGCACCTCCTGCCGCGGTCCTGTCACGGTGGAGCGTCAAGGCCTCACGTACGGCCTGCGGGCCTTCAGCCAGGAAACGCCCGCGCTTTAAACGCGCCGGGCGCCCGGCAAGCTTTGCGACATCCCTTACCCGATCGGCTCGGGGGTTGGTCATCGGAAAGTCTTGCGGGCGCCCGGTTTGGTTCATATAAAGAACTTTAGTGGCAGTTGCGACTAGTTCTTGATCTGCTGGCGTGCTTCGCCGCCGGCCGGCTCGAAGCCTGCAGCCTTGGCAGCTTCAACGGTGGAGAACCAATACTCAGCAGCAGTGTTCTCATACCAGGTGGAGCCCGGAACGTGGTACTTCTTGGACTCGGCGTTGCCCTTGATGGCGTAGCCTTCCGGCGCGCCTTCGCCGTCAACGGCAGCAACTGCCCCATCGATGGCAGGCTTCTCGGAAACAACGGCCTTGACAGCCGTTGCCGTCGCAGCGGCCGGAGCGACCTTGGCGGCCTTCGGTGCAGCAGCCTCGGCCTTGGCAGGCGCGGAGGTGTCAGCCGGGAGGGCAGCCTTGGCAACGTTCACCAGAGCGGCAAAAGCGTTGGCGTCGGAAACAGCCAGTTCGGCGAGCATGCGGCGGTCAACCTCGACCTCAGCGGCCTTCAGGCCCTGGATGAGACGGTTGTAGGTGAGGCCGTTGGCGCGGGATGCAGCGTTGATGCGCTGGATCCAGAGGCGACGGAAGTCGCCCTTCTTCTTGCGGCGGTCGCCGTAGCTGTACACAAACGAGTGCAGCAGCTGCTCTTTGGCCTTGCGGTACAGGCGCGAACGCTGACCGCGGTAACCCTTGGCGCGTTCGAGGACAACCCGGCGCTTCTTGTGGGCGTTTACCGCCCGCTTCACACGTGCCACGTGCGTACTCCTTCAGAAATCTTTATCCCAAGCTGCTACTGCCGGAAGTCCGGCTGGCCTGAGAAGGCTTTTGGTAGTCGGTCACTGCCGGATGGCAGCAACCAAAGAACTTGGAACTTAGACGCCGAGCATCTTCTTGATGACCTTGGCATCGCCCTTGAAGACGATCCTGTCGCCGGCGAGGCGGCGGGTCAGCGTGGAGGACTTGTGCTCCAGGTAGTGGCGGCGGTTGGCCTGCTGGCGCTTCAGCTTGCCGGTGCCGGTCAGCTTGAAGCGCTTCTTAGCACCGCTGTGGGTCTTCATCTTCGGCATGGGAACCGATCTCCTTACGTATCCGCGGACATGGTCCGCAGTTCTTTCGTGCAGCCGGCCTACAAGGGCCAGCGTGCTGGTTGCTTGCCGTTGGAGGCCAGGCCTCCGAGGCGTTGAACTAGTTGGTCTTGCGTGATACAGGCTTAGGTGTGGCCTTGGGGGCCGCAGGCCGTGCTGCCGGCTTGGGAGCCGCCGGCTTGGCGACCGGCTTGGGCGCCGCCGGTACGGCCGGCTTCGGAGCGGCAGGCACTGCCGGCTTCGGCGCCGGGGCAGCAGGTGCAGGTGCTGCCTGCGGTGCCGGCGTGGAGGCTTCGGCTGCTGCGGGAGCCTCCTCAGCGGCAGGCGCCTCAACAGCCGGGGCTTCTTCAGCCGCGGCTTCAACCGCGGCCGTAGTTTCTCCCGCAACCGCTGCGGGCGCTTCCGGAACCTGCAAAGCTGCGGTGTCAGTGGCTGCAGCACTCTCCTGCTTTTCCTCACCAGCGGCCAGGAGGCCGGCGGGAAGGAGATCGCCGAGGGTCTGAGTCAAGGGAGCCTGATCGCCGGTGACATCCACCCGCCCGGCAGCCTTGGCCTCATTCTGCGCCTTGGCTTCGGCTCGCTGCGCCGCACGGCGGGCTTCGGCCTTGGCCTCTGCCTTGTTCTTCAGCGGACCGATCACCATGACCATGTTGCGGCCGTCGATGCGCGGGCTGGATTCAACAACGCCCACTTCCGCAACGTCTTCTGCGAAGCGCTGCAGCAGGCGGATGCCCATCTCAGGACGCTGCTGTTCACGACCACGGAACTGGATCATGGCCTTGACCTTGTCACCGGCTCCGAGGAAGCGCAGTGCATGCCCGCGCTTGGTTTCGTAGTCGTGCTTGTCGATCTTGAGGCGGAAGCGGATTTCCTTCAGAACCGTGTTGGTCTGGTTCTTGCGGGCTTCGCGCGCCTTGACTGCGGCCTCGTACTTGTACTTACCGAAGTCCATCAACTTGCAAACAGGGGGCTTAGCCTGCGGGGCAACTTCAACGAGATCGAGATCGGACTCGGCAGCAAGACGCAGGGCGTCCTCGATGCGGACGATTCCTACCTGTTCGCCGGCAGGGCCGACCAGCCGCACCTCGGGGACGCGGATACGCTCATTGATTCTTGGCTCGCTAATGTTAAAGCTCCTGTGGTTGTGGTGAGTTTCACCGGCAAATAGAGAAGGCCTCCAATTGCTGGCGCAATCGAAGGCCTCGAAGATCGGCTGCAGGCCCCAAGAAATTGGGGACCACGCACTTCCCAGGGAAGTGTCCGACCAGGTACCCGGCAACCTCTTGGCCGTAAAGGCTCTGTCCCGTAGGGAGACGGCTGACGCGGGTGGGAGAGAACTCCGCTTGCAAACTGAAAATCAATTCTACAGAAATAACCCGCCTTGCGCACATTGCGCGCGGCGGGAGCATTACTGCAAATAACGACTTCCAGTCGGTCTGTGACAAGCTTACCAGTATGAGCACTGAAGACAGCAATCCCCGCAACTCCTATGGCGAAGCCACGTCCGCTGCCACCGCCGCCGACGCCGGTGTCTCCCAGCAGATCCGTGACATCGCCGAGGTTCCCGCCGTAGAGGTCATCACCACAGGCGCCGTCCACCTGATGAGCGCTGCCGCAGTGAAAGTGGGCCTGGCCGACGACCCCAACGCCGAGGACCTCAAGGACCTCGACGAAGCCCGCAAGCTCATTACCGCCCTCGCCGGCCTGGTCACCGCAGCTGCACCCGAGATCGGCTCGCAACACGCCGGACCCTTGCGCGATGGGCTGCGCTCCCTGCAACTCGCTTTCCGCGAGGCTTCGCTTATTCCTGATGCTCCCGGCAAGGGCCCCGGCGAAAAGTTCACCGGCCCGGTGAACTAGCCTCCAACTCCCGCAAGAAGCCACGACGGCGGGCCGACCACACGAGGTCGGCCCGCCGTCGTCCTTATGCCACTCTGCCGAGGATCAGACGCGCGCGGCGCGGCGCCTCAGAGACATGAGCACCAGCCCCGCAGCACACAGTACGACTCCTGCAGAACCTATGGCCGCGAATCCGCCGGATGGACCCACGGTGTCAATGAAGACGCCTGCGAGCGGCGCTCCAAGCGCAACACCGGCGGTCAGCGCCGAGCCGTACCAGCCCATGGCTTCGCCCCGCCGGTCTTCGTCCACCAGATCAGCCACCTTCTCCGACGAAGCCGACAACACAGGCGCGCACAACAAGCCCGGAAGGATGGACAGGAAGGCCAGGGACCAGGTGTCCTGGGCGAAGCCCATGGGAATGGTGAGGGCAGCCATTCCCAACAGCAGCACCATGGGCGACACTTGCCGCTTCATCCCGCCGTAGATGATTCCACCCACGACTGAGGCCGCACACCAGAAGAAGAAGACGATGCCGATCTCATTCTCGTGGCCTCCGCGTTCCAACAGGCCGACAATGCTGACGTCCGAACCACTCAGCACCATGCCTGCTCCGGCAGCCACCGCAAACAAGGCAGCCACGGAAACCGTGAACCAGGTGAAGTTCCGGGCTACCCGGCTCTTCAGGGCCGCGGCCCGGGAGCCACCTGCAGGACCCATCTCGGAGGCTGCTTCCTGGACGTGACCGGGAGCGGAAGCGACCATGGCAGCTTCCGCAGCGGCAAGGTCGGCGGCCGCCCGCGCCGCCGTTTCCTCCGGCGTGCACGATGCCTCACTGCGTGTGGGCGGGTTGAACCACATCAGGAACAAGCCCGCCACGCAGACGGAGATTCCCACGGCACTGAGTCCAATCGCAGAGAATCCGCTCGTGGCAACAACCGCACCAATGGCAGGACCGATCATGAAGACCAGCTCAGTGGCTATGGAATCGAGCGCGAAGGCGGAGCGTCGCTGCTCTCCATCCACCAGGACACCAAGGGACTGACGGATGACACTAAAGATCGGGAGAGTGAACAAGCCGCCAACGAACACCAAGGGCAGAAGCCAGGCGTAGGGCACGTGGGGCACGATGGACCAGATCACCGCCTCGGACACCACGGAAGGGATGAGCGCCTTCCGCAGGCCCACCATGTCCACCCGCCGGCCACGCCAGGGAGCCCCGAGCGCGATGCCGATCGTCATGACAGCGGCTGCCGCACCCGCAGCGGCGTACCCCTCCCCCAACGTCAGCACAATGTGCAGCGTCAGGAGTACACCTGCCGCGGAATGCGGAATGCGGGCGATCATGCCCACCAGCAACAGCCGCCGGACAGGACGGATGGACAGCATCTCCTTGTAGAGAGCAAAGTTCACAGGCTAAATCCTCTTGTTCCCCCGGGCAGTCCCGGTGAAACGGGTGCTGCCGTTAGTGCCGCCCAGGCTCCTGCGCCGCACGTTGCAGTTTTACTTCGATGGAGTCGACACCTTCGGCAAAGGATTCCATCTGTGCCCACGCCTCGTTCAGCCCGGATACGAGCGCCTGAACGGCAGGAGCGTCCAAGCCGTCCTCGAGGTAGAGCACAACCCGGAGTTCCGGACCCGAGCCTCCCCCGAGAACCGTCCGCCCGTCCGCGGCCAGGGCAGCAACGCCGCCGCCGGGTTGCGTTTCGAGTCGCCGGACCGCCGGAAAGGCCCGGGCTGTTGAAGCGAGAGCAGACTCCAGTTGATCATCAAGGTATGACGGCGTCCAGTCCCGTTGTTGCGCCAACGCCCACACAGCCGGGCGCCGGACCACAAACGTGAAAGCGGAACCCGGGTCCAGCACCAGCAATTGGGCGCCCTCGGAAACCGCGGAAAGCGCCGCCCGTGCCGCGTAAACCGCTACAGGACGGGCATCTGCGTGCCACGCTTCAAGGGCAGCGGCCGACGTGAACACGGGCATCGCCGTCCGACCGTCAGGGGCCTGGAGCGTGACCAACGCCATATCGGCCTGCTTGTCGGCATGCAGCCCGTCAACGCCTTCAGCTTCCTGCGCGAGCTGGGCCACCACTGGAACAAAGACCCTCGCGGTAGCAAGGGAAGCTACGACGTCGGCCTCGGTACCCGTGCCGTTCAGCAAGGCAGAAACAGCGGCGAGATAACCGGCGTCGGCTGTACCGTCGTCGTCCTCGAAATTGTGGATCTTGGCGTCGTCACCGCTGAGGCTGCGGCCCGCCCAAGGCTGGCCTGCGGAGTCGGTGGCTCCCCCGGCGCCCGCCAGGGCAGCGGCGATGTGGCCGGGCAGATCACGCCTGCCGGCACCCGGATGCGGGTGACCGTCCTGCGGCGCCGGGTGGTTCGCTCCGGAGTTTTGCATCAGCGGCGGCCGGCGACGTCCAACGCTTCAGGCAGCGTGAAGGCCCCGGCATACAGCGCCTTGCCCACGATTGCCCCCTCGACGCCCAACGGCACAAGCTCACGAAGGATCCGGAGGTCCTCAAGGCTGGAAATACCACCCGACGCAACCACAGGCTTACCGGTCTTCTCAACCATCCGGCGCAGCAGTTCCACGTTCGGCCCCTGAAGGGTACCGTCCTTGGTGACGTCCGTGACCACGTAGCGTGCGCACCCGGCGTCTTCCAGACGGGCGAGGACCTCCCAGAGGTCGCCGCCTTCCTTGGTCCAACCGCGTCCTGCCAGTGTGGTTCCGCGGACATCGAGGCCTACGGCGATCTTGTCACCAAAGCGGTCGATGGCCCGCCGCGTCCATTCCGGGTTTTCCAAAGCCGCTGTCCCGAGGTTCACACGCTCAACGCCCAGCGCCAACGCCCGCTCAAGCGACTCATCGTCCCGCAAACCACCGGACAACTCCACCTTGACGTCGAGCTGGGATACGACGTCGCTGATGAGCTCGGCGTTGTTGCCGCGGCCGAAAGCGGCGTCAAGGTCCACCATATGCACCCATTCGGCGCCGGCGTTTTGCCAGTTCAAAGCTGCTTCAAGCGGCGTGCCATAGCTGGTTTCCGAACCCGCTTCGCCCTGCAAGAGACGGACTGCCTGGCCGTCAACGATGTCGACGGCAGGCAGGAGTTCCAGAACGGAGGGAGCAGAGGTGGTCATGTGTGTCCTAGAGGTCGTTTTATGGACCGGGCGATCAGTTGCCCGGAAGCGTCAGGAGATAAGCGGCCAGCAGGGACATCCCGGCCAGCACATAAAAGGAGATCGAGACCCATGCGGGCTTCTTCTGCTGATGGAAGGAGATACCTCCGCCCACCAACACGCCGGCGAGGCCCATGAGCACAACGGACCACATTTACGCGGCACCCGCGCCCTCGGTATTCGCCGAAGGCTTTTTGAGGCTCTCGACCCAGTTGCGCAACAGGCGGGCACCGGCGTCACCGGACTTTTCGGGGTGGAACTGCGTGGCACACAAGGGACCGTTTTCGACTGCAGCGATGAACCGGGCGCCATGCTCGGACCACGTCACCATGGGCGGGGCCATCCGCGGCTGCACGACATCGAAGTTCCACTCCTGAACGCCGTAGGAGTGCACGAAATAGAAACGCTCATGCTCCACGCCTGCAAAGAGCTTGGAACCCTCAGGCACATCCACGGTGTTCCAGCCCATGTGCGGTACAACGGGGGCGGGAAGGAGTTCGACCTTGCCGGGCCACTCAGCCATCCCCTCGGACTCAGTACCGTGTTCCACACCGGCTTCAAAAAGAACCTGCAGGCCTACGCAAATAGCCAGCACGGGACGTCCACCCGCTACGCGGCGGCCGATCATCCGGATGCCGTCCACGGCCTTGAGTTCGTTCATGACGGTCTCGAAGGCGCCTACGCCCGGCACGAGAAGGCCATCGGCGTTCAGTACATCTTCCGGCTTGGAACTGAGGATCACGTGGGCGCCGGCGCGCTCAACCGCACGGACAGCAGAGCGCACGTTGCCGGATCCGTAGTCCAGGACCGTCACCGTGGGCTTACCTTCCGGGGACTGCGGCTTGACGGAGGCGGCAGCGTCAGTGACGGCGCCGTTCTTGAGGATCTGGCCGCTCACAGCGCCCCCTTGGTTGATGGAATGCCCTCCACGCGCGGATCAGACTCTACGGCAGCGCGAAGCGCCCGGGCGAAGGCCTTGAACTGCGCCTCCACAATGTGATGGGGATCGCGGCCGGCCAGCACGTTCATGTGCAGGCAGATTCCTGCGTGCAAGGTAATGGCTTCAAATACGTGACGCGTCAGTGAACCGGTGAAGTGGCCGCCGATCAGGTGGTACTCCTGCCCGGCCGGCTCCCCGCCGTGCACCAGGTAAGGACGCCCGGAAACGTCCACTACGGCGTGCGCCAAAGCTTCGTCCAAGGGCACAGTGGCTTCGCCGAAGCGACGGATGCCTGCCTTGTTGCCCAACGCCGTGCGGAGCACCTCACCGAACGTGATGGCGACGTCTTCCACGGTGTGGTGGGCGTCAATATGCGTGTCCCCCGTCGCCTTGACGGTCATGTCGATCAGGGAATGCTTGCATAGGGCCGTCAGCATGTGGTCATAGAACGGAACCGAAGTGCTGATGTCCGAGACACCGGTGCCATCCAGGTTGATCTCCACCAGGACGGAGGATTCGCTGGTGGTGCGCTCCATGCGCGCGGTGCGGGCAGCGGACGGCGTGGCGCCGGTTTCGCTCATTGGGACGTCCTTCTACACAAAAGTCGGATGGGGGTCTAGGGACAAGTTTAGTTCGGCCGCGTCTTTCCACTGAACAGGGACCGGGCCGGCTGCCGCGATCCGGGGCTCGGCTGCGGCAGAGGCGGCGGCTGTCGTCAGCCGAGCAGGCGTTCCAACGCCTCAAGGAATACGGTGGTTTCCTTCTCGGTGCCGGCCGTAACCCGCAAGTGGCCCGGGATGCCGACGTCGCGGATCAACACTCCAGCATCCAGCAGGCCCTGCCAGATGGCGTGCGGGTTCTCCAGTCCGCCGAAGAAGACGTAGTTGGAGTCCGAGGCTGCGGGCTTGAGGCCCATGCGCAGGAGTTCAGTCACAATGCGGTCGCGCTGTACCTTGATGTCCTCGACATCTGCCATCAGGGCTTCCCGGTGGCGCAGGGCTGCAAGTGCCGTTGCCTGGGTAACGGCTGAGAGGTGGTAGGGCAACCGGACGAGCCGAATGGCGTCAGTTACCTCGGGTGCGGCGGCCATGTATCCCAGACGGGCGCCGGCCAGCGCGAAAGCCTTGCTCATGGTACGTGAGACGATCAGCCGCTCCCTGCCCGGGAGCAAGGTCAAGGCGCTGGGCGTATTGTCGTGAGCAAATTCGTGATACGCCTCATCGACAATCACGATGGCCTGGCTGGCTTCACCTGCTTCATATACGGCCTCCACGACGTCCAGGCCGAGCCCTGTGCCGGTGGGGTTGTTCGGAGAACAGAGGAACACGATGTTGGCGCCGGTCTCCCGGACCTGGGCACCCGCTGAGGCGGCGTCCAAGCCATAATCGTCTGCCCGGACGCCCCGGATGTACTCAGTGTCCGTGCCGCTGGCCAGCAACGGGTACATCGAGTACGTCGGCGGGAAGCCGAGCGCCTTGCGACCGGGCCCCCCAAACGCTTGGAGGATCTGCTGCAGGACCTCGTTGGATCCATTGGCGGCCCAGATGTTGTCCGCCGACAGTCCGTGCCCCAGGTATTCGGCAAGGGACTCCCGCAATTCCGTGAACTCGCGGTCCGGGTACCTGTTCAGTCCGGTGGCCGCGGCTGCCACGGCTTCGGTAATGGCGGCTTGAACGTCGGCCGGCACGCCATGGGTGTTTTCGTTGACGTTGAGCAGAATCGGAACATCAAGCTGCGGTGCGCCGTAGGGGCTCAGTCCACGCAGGTTGGTCCGGAGGGGAAGTCGGTCAAGTCGCTCAAGCTGGTCACTCACCAAGACAGTTTAAGGTGCCGCTGCGACTGCAGAGTAACTGTGACGCCCCGCCCGCCACGGCAGGCAACGTGGAACGCCGGCTGCGACACGGAGGGGAAGTCAGTTGGCGGGGACGAAAAGCTGCTGTCCGGGCTGGATCCGGCCGCCGTGGAGGTCGTTCAACTGGATGATCTCCGCAATGACGTCCCGGGGGTCCCGCTCCGGCGCCGCCTCACCAGCAATGCCCCACAACGACTGGCCGGGTTGAACGGTTACCGTCACTGCTACGGGCGGCTGCAATTGCGCCGCCGAGTCGGATGCCTTCGCGGGAGAGTTGACGAAGCCGGCAAGGCTCAACAGGGCTGCAACCAGGAGCATGGCTGGGATGCCGAAGAAGACGATCCTGCCACGCCGCGTCAGACGGATACGCGCGGGAGCGGGAGTGTTGCGAAAATCATGGAATGCCGTGACTGCGGACATGAGCTGAGCCCTTCTGAGCGATTGCCAGGACCAGTGCTCCGGTATCTGGCTGCCAATTTCCTTGTGTTCTTCTCTGCCGAAGGCCCGGCGTTCGAACACTGCCTTCGAACATCCCGACCCGCTGCCGAATATTTATAGAACACATATTCGAACCTTGCTATGACATTTTTAGCACTTATCAACGAACGGTGTCGAGACTCGCTAGAACAAATGTTTGATAAACGCGTGCGCCTGGCCTACGTTTGAGTGAAGAAACAGGCACTGTTTCAGTGGAACAGGAGGGTCTGACATTTTCAGGCCCGCCATCACCGGCCCCTTAATGTTGCGGCCGGACGAAGCGGAAAGGCATTGGCGAACATGGCAGCGAAAGCCACAGGCGGCGGGGTACCCCTGCGGAGCCAGCAGCCTCAAAAGAGTCCCAAGAGCCTGACCGTAAGGCAGAAGAAGATCCTGGAAACCATCCAGCGGTCGGTGAACGACAACGGCTACCCGCCGAGCATGCGGGAGATCGGCGACACCGTGGGATTGGCGAGCCTGTCCAGCGTCACCCACCAGCTCTCCCAGCTGGAAAAGCTCGGCTACCTCCGGCGGGACCCCAAGCGCCCACGGGCCATGGAAGTTCTGATGCCACTGACGCTTGATGGCGGCGCGACCATTCCCGGAGTGGAAGCACCTGCAACCTTGCGCAGCGCGGGCGGACTGGCCGTTACGGAACTTGCGAGTGCCAGCGATACTGCCCTGGTGCCGCTGGTAGGCCGCATCGCGGCAGGCGGTCCTATCCTCGCTGACCAGACCGTGGAAGACGTCCTGCCCTTGCCCCGGCAACTGGTGGGCCACGGCGAGCTCTTCATGCTGAAGGTCGCTGGTGATTCGATGATCGATGCGGCAATATGCGACGGTGACTGGGTTGTTGTCCGTCGCCAAAACGATGCCATCAACGGCGACATTGTTGCCGCCCTCCTGGACGACGAAGCCACCGTGAAGACCTTCCGGCAGCGTGACGGACACACCTGGCTGCTTCCCCAGAACACACAGTACGAACCCATCCTCGGCGACCAAGCAACCATCATGGGCAAGGTCGTCTCCGTACTGCGTTCCCTCTAAGCGTTCCCTCCAGGGGTTTCCTACGCAGTCGTCCTGGCGGCCAACCGTTCCAGGACCCCTCGCACCACAGTGCGATCCGTCGTTGCCCAGAAGGGGGGCAGCGCCGCCCTCAAAAAACCGCCATAGCGCTCGGTGGACAACCGGGAGTCCAGAACAGCCACCACTCCCCTGTCGCCCGTGGAACGGATAAGTCGGCCCGCACCCTGCGCGAGGCGTATTGCTGCGTGAGTAGCGGAAACAGCCATGAACCCATTACCTCCGGACTGAGCCACGGCCCTTGACCGCGCCGTCATGAGGGGGTCGTCAGGGCGCGGGAAGGGAATGCGGTCTATCACTACCAAACGGCACGATCCGCCGGGAACATCCACACCCTGCCACAGGGACATGGTGCCGAAGAGGCAGGTATCGGGTTCGTCGGAAAACTGTTTTACGAGGGCGGCCATGGTTGATTCGCCCTGGCAGAGAATATCCACGTCCAAGCGCAAGCGGAGCGCGTCGGCGGCTTCCTCAGCCGCGCGGCGGGACGAGAACAGGCATAAAGCGCCTCCCCCCGACGCCCTGATGAGGTCCTCGAGCTCATCCAGTGCCTCCGGGGAGGTCCCCCGCCCGGGTTTCGGAAGATGCTTGGCTACATAGAGGACACCCTGTTTCGGGTAGTCGAACGGGGAACCAACATCCAGGCCGGTCCAGCTGGGCGCGCCGTCTCCTATCAAGCCGAGACCGCCCGCCGCAGGCTCAAAGGCAGAACCAATGGCCAGCGTCGCAGAAGTGAGCACCACCGTGTGTCCCGCGAACAGCCCGTCCCGGAGCTTCCCCGCAACACTGAGCGGGGCGATGTTGATGAGGGCCGGTGCTGTTTCATCGGGCTGTGAATAGCCCTGCTGGGGGTCGAAGGTGCTGTTCCTGGAGAACCAGACAACTTCGCGGTTCTCCTTGGCGGCGAGGAGCCGCTCACACAGTTCCAGGATCAAAAGCAGCCTTGACCGGGCAAGCTGCCGACCGCCGTCGACGACGTTCGATGAGGAGGAGTCCGGCTTCGAGTCCGACAAGGCCGCCCGCGCGGCGTCCCGCAACTGGTCAAGGCAATCCAGCTGTTCGTCGTTGAGTCCGTTGGGCAACAATCCGTTCGGGACCCCGGCGATCGCCATGTCCAGGCGGTCGGCCGCGGCATTGAGGGCATCAACAGTGATGGCGGTGTGTTTGCGCGCACTGGACGCAGCCGCATGAACCATGGCTACCGACAGTTGTCCGGACACAGCGCCCGTTACCCTGTCCTGAAGTTCGTGGGCTTCGTCCACCACCACGACATCGTACTCGGGAAGGACTGCGAGACCTTCAAAGGCACTGACCGCCAGCATTGCGTGGTTGGTCACCACGACATCGGCTTCCGCCGCCCGCGCCCGGGCCTGCTCGCTGAAGCATTCCTCGGCCAGCGGACACTTTTGGGCACCCAGACACTCCATAGACGTGACGGAGACCTGCCGCCACGCACGATCCGTTACGCCGGGCATGAGCTCGTCGCGGTCGCCGGTGGCCGTCTTTTGCGCCCATTCGCGAAGCCGGACTACTTCCTTGCCCAGTTGCGAGGACGGACCGCCCACCGACGCAGCGAAATGCGGCACGCTCGTATCCTCGCCGAGCGAGAACAACTGACCCTCGGTGGGTTCTTCACTCGGAAAGCCGCCTTCAAGCTTTTGAAGGCAAACGTAGTTCGCCCTGCCCTTGACGAGCGCCACGTTAACCGGGCGGTCAAGGGCAGGTTCGATGGTTTCAAGGAGCCTGGGAAGGTCCCGACCCACAATCTGCGTTTGCAAGGCCAAGGTGGCGGTGGACACAAGCGTCGGTTTGTTGCTGTCCATGGAGTGGGCGATCAACGGAATCAGGTAGGCCAACGACTTACCCGTTCCCGTCCCCGCTTGGACCAGCAGGTGCTCCCCCGACTCGATGGCCCGGGTCACATGCTTCGCCATTTCGTGCTGACCGGTCCGGCTTTGACCACCCATTCCGGCAACAGCTTTATCCAGCAACTCGAGGGTGAACTTCTCCCCCGCAGATTCGACGACGTCCGCCGCCACCTTCTCAACCATTGGTGACGAATGACTCCAGCTCGGCCGCCAGCCCTTCACGGACCATCGCCACGACGCGCGTGCCGTTCTCCTCGTGCTCGAGGCTCAGGATCTCGGCATCGGAGTTGTGCAGCCTGTTCACCAACTCGCCGCGGTTGTAGGGAATGAGGACTTCGAGGCGTACGCCGGGCCTTGGGATGGCTTGGCTGATGGTCTCAAGGAGCTCAGGAATCCCCTGTCCGGTGCGGGTGGACACCACGGCGTGCCGCGGTTCCTTCTGCTTCAGCCGTTCCACCACGAACGGATCCGCGACGTCAACCTTGTTCAGGACGACGATCTCCGGAACCTTGCGGGCATCCACTTCGGTGAAGACAGCCCTGACAGCCGCGATCTGGCCCTCGGGGTCGGGATGGGATGCATCCACGACGTGCAGGATCAGGTCGGAGTCGGCGACTTCTTCCAAAGTAGAACGGAAAGCTTCCACCAATTGCGTGGGCAGCGACCGGACGAAGCCCACTGTGTCCGCGAGGGTGTAGCCGATGCCATCAGGGGTTTGCGCCCTGCGTACCGTCGGGTCAAGGGTGGCGAACAGCGCGTTTTCCACCAGGACGCCGGCGTCAGTGAGCCGGTTGAGGAGGGACGACTTTCCGGCGTTCGTGTAACCGGCAATGGCAACGGACGGGATGGAATTACGACGACGGTTGGCCCGTTTGGTCTCGCGCGCCGGCTTCATCGCGGCGATCTCGCGCCGCAGCTTCGCCATGCGCGTGCGGATCCGCCGGCGATCGAGTTCGATCTTTGTTTCGCCAGGGCCACGCGAACCCATGCCGGCACCGGCGCCACCCACCTGGCCACCAGCCTGGCGGGACATCGATTCACCCCAACCGCGAAGCCTGGGGAGCAGGTATTCGAGCTGTGCAAGCTCGACCTGCGCCTTACCTTCACGGCTCTTGGCGTGCTGCGCGAAGATGTCCAGGATCAACGTCGTTCTGTCAACGACCTTGACCTTGACGATGTCCTCAAGACCACGGCGCTGTGAGGGCGACAACTCGGTATCCACCACCACGGTGTCAGCACCGGTCGCAGAAACGATGTCCTTGAGTTCCTGTGCCTTACCCGACCCGAGGAAGGTCCCGGGGTCCGGCTTCATGCGTCGCTGAACCAGGCCATCCAAGACCTCCGAGCCGGCGGTCTCAGCAAGAGCTGCGAGTTCGCGGAGGGAATTCTCGGCATCCGCCAGGGTGCCCTCGGTCCACAGCCCGGCAAGAACAACCCGCTCAAGCCGGAGCTGCCGGTATTCGACTTCAGTGACGTCTTCGAGTTCCGTGGACAAACCGGCAACGCGCCGCAACGCGCGCCGTTCAGCGAGATCTTCCTGCTCGCCGTCGTAGATGCTGTGCTCTTCGTCAAGCGTGGAGATGGCCTGGGCCTTGCCGAAGACGCCCTTGTCGTCGTTGTCCCCGGATGCCCGCGCAGGGACATCCTTGGAAAGAATCCGGTCGATGACGGCCTGGATCTGTTCAGGACTCATGTCCTGGGCGTCGGAATCGGATCCGGAGTGCTTCTGGGTGGTCATGGTCTCCTTAGACTGTTCGGCTATTCCAGAATAATGCTGATTGGTGTCCTGTGGGACGGTATTCGCGTTGGGCTGACGTGATTGGGCCAACGGGCCTCCTGTGCTGCTGAAAGCAACCTCTTGGGTCTACCGGGTTGCTGTGATCGAGTGGCTGGTCCGCTTCGGAGGCCCTGACCGGTGGAAGAACACTGGACACCAAACACGTTGCCTGCGCGCGGGGCGCAAAACAGCGGGCACGTTGCTTGGAGTGGTGTGATCTTTGAGCGTCCGCGTCCTATGACAGGGGGCGGACTGCGCCGGGTGGAACCTGCCGGGCGGAAAGGCTGCGGGCCGGGAGCAGGGACCCACTAGGGTGTACCTGTGCCAAGCGCAGAGCCTGCATCGCGGGCGGTGGCGGCTGATTACTCAAAGATCAAGAACATGCGTCCAACAATATCACCGGTGTCAAACCCGCCCGTGCCCCGGGCAGTTTCCCAAGCCGCCGATAGCCCACTAATCTGGCAAATTATGGAGTCTGCACACTATTTCAGCGCCCAACCGGCCGGTCCCTTCACCCGTAAGCCCCTCACCGTTGAGCTTGCCGGGTCCATCCGCCATGTGCAGACTTCATCGGGAATCTTCAGCCCTGACGGTGTGGACAAGGGCACCACCATCCTTCTGTCTGAGGTCCCCCCGCCGTCGCCGCGTGGCAACCTGCTGGATATCGGCTGCGGCTGGGGGCCGATCGCCCTCACCATGGGATTGATGGCGCCCTTGGCCCGCGTCTTTGCGGTGGATGTCAACGAACGCTGCATCGCCTTGACCAACGAAAATGCGGCGGCCCTGGGCCTGGACAACGTGAAGGCGAGCCTCCCGCACGAGGTGGATCCCGGCGTCGAGTTTGACACCATCTGGTCCAATCCGCCTATCCGGATCGGCAAAGACGAACTTCACACGCTGCTGCTGACCTGGCTCCCCAGGCTGGCCCCGGGCGGCAACGCATGGCTGGTTGTCCAGAAGAACCTTGGGTCGGACTCCCTGCAACGCTGGCTCGCCACCGAACTGGACGCGTCCTTCACGGTCACCCGGGAGAGCACGTCCAAGTCCTTCAGGATCCTCAGGGTCAGGAAAGCGTCCCTGTAGCCACGATCACGGCCGGGCCGCTGAGTTCGACGTGCTCCCGTCCGTCCACGCCGGGAAAGAACTTGACTCCCACCACGCCTCCTGGGACGTTCACATGCCAGGAGTTCGGAGCCGTGCTGCCCGCCCAATGCCGGATGGCAACCGCGGCGGCACACGCACCGGTGCCGCACGACTGCGTCTCACCTACTCCACGTTCGTGGACGCGCATGGTGATAGTCCCCACGCCATCGTGCACCAGTGGCTCGGCAGGGACCACGAATTCCACGTTGGTTCCGTTGACTGGCTTTGGATCGACAACCGGTGCCTTGAACAACTGCGTCGCAGCAAGTTCGCTGAGCTCGGCAAGCGCCACCACCGTATGCGGGTTGCCCATGCTGACCGAAAGACCCGGCCGCGCGACCTCCAGGCCGTCAGCGCTGACCAGGGCATCCATGGCTTTGCTCGTGGCCTCGGCCGGAAAAATAAACTCCCAGGGTCCCATGTCAACGGCGTAGCCCTCTGCGGTCCGAACAATCTTCTTGATACCGCCGCGAGTACCGATGGTCAACGTAGCGCCCGGGTCAAGGTCCACCAGACCCTCCGCCAGCAGGAAATGGACGAACACCCGCACACCGTTCCCGCACATCTCCGAAAGCGAGCCGTCGCCGTTGCGGTAATCCATGAACCATTCAGCCGAGGCATCCTGCTCCAGCAGGGTGCGACCTTCAGGCAGGTAGCGGGATGGCACAGCCCGGATAAGGCCGTCACCGCCTATGCCGCGGTGCCTGTCACACAGCTGCGCCACCTGTTCGGGGGTGATGTGGTGGGTGTCCTCGGGGTCTGCGATGAGCACGAAATCGTTGCCCGTTCCGTGGCCCTTGGAAAAGGCCAGACCGGCAAGGCCGGCGGCGGGCGGGGCGGTACCGGCAGCGGCAGGCTGCTGGGCGGAAACTGCGGCGGTTTGCTCCATGCACCTAGGCTACCCGTCGTGCGTGTGCGGCCAGAAATTGCCGTGGCTAGGCCAGGGCTGCTGCCTTCGACAGGAGATCCGGGTCCTGCCAATCAAGCCAGCTGATGCGAGGGTCTGCACGGAACCAGGTCAGTTGCCGACGCGCGAACTGCCGGGTGGCCACTATGGTTTCTTCGGCGGCGTCCGCGACCTTGGCGTCGCCGTCGAGTACCTTGAGGAACTGCGCGTAGCCCAAGGCACGCGATGCCGTCTTGCCCTCCCGCAATCCCTCAGCGTCCAGCCGCTCAACCTCCTGGAGCAAACCCGCATCCACCATGCGATGGACGCGGAGTGCAAGACGCTCACGCAGGACTTCCCGGTCCACCGACAAGCCAATCTGCACTGCCGGCTGGAAGTACTGGCGTTGCGGCATGAACGAACTGAAGGGACGTCCGGTGAGGCCATGGACCTCAAGTGCCCTGATCACTCGACGGGCATCGCCCAGGCGTGCGGCAGACACGGGATCCACTTGCTCCAGGCGTGCACGCAACGGCGCCAAACCGGAGGCTTCATACTCGTCTTCCAACTGCTTGCGTAAGACCGGGTCCGTACCGGGGAACTCCAGGACGTCCAAAGCTGCCCGCACATACAGCCCTGAGCCGCCCACCATGATGGCCCGCTTGCCCCGGGAATGGATGTCCTCAATGACCGCCCGGCATTCCTGCTGGAAGTCAGCCACGCTGGCTTCCTCCGTGACGTTCATCGTATCCAGCAGATGATGTGGCACGCCCCGGCGCTCCTGCGCAGTGATCTTGGCTGTTCCGATGTCCATGCCGCGGTAAAACTGCAAAGCGTCGGCATTAATGACTTCCCCATTCAGGGCAAGGGCAAGTTCGACGCCTAGATCAGATTTGCCGGAGCCGGTTGGGCCTACGACGGCGATCACCGGCGGGGTGCCATGGTGCATGGAAGACACGTATCCGGGGGCGCAGCTATGCCCGGCGAACCGGCAGCGACGGCATGCCCAAAGAAACTCCGGTCTTGCCTGAGGCTGCACCCGGGCCGGGCACGCCGCAGCTGTCCGCCTGCGAGCGATCCCAGGCATCGCCCGCCCTGGACCTGCGCAAGGAGTAGTCCGCTGTGGTCGCGGGGTCAGCCACCAGGTGGAAGGCCGCGGCTTCCGTGATGGTCACGGTCACGAAGTCACCAGGGCGTGGTGTTTCAGCGCCGGCGGGCATGGAGAAGTGGACCAGTCGCTGGTCTTTCGAACGGCCCGACAACCTGTGGGTCTCACCGGCCTTGCGACCTGACTGCGCAGTCACAAGGATCTCAACCCTGCGCCCAAGCTGTTTGGCGTTCTCCTCCGCTGCTATACGGTCCTGCAAGGCGGTGAGCCGCTCATAGCGTTCCTGGACCACGGCTTTGGGAAGCTGCCCGGGCAAGTCCGCGGCCGGCGTGCCCGGCCGCTTGGAGTACTGGAAGGTGAAGGCCGACGAGAAACGCGACTTTTCCACGACGTCCAACGTCGCTTGGAAATCCTCTTCCGTTTCGCCGGGGAAGCCGACAATGATGTCGGTGGTGATGGCAGCATGGGGAATGCGGTCCCGGACCTTGTCCAGGATCCCGAGGAACCTGCTTGAGCGGTACGAGCGCCGCATGTCCTTGAGGACCTTGTCCGATCCTGACTGCAACGGCATGTGCAGTTGCGGCATGACGTTGGGGGTCTCTGCCATGGCGTCGATGACGTCGTCGGTGAAAGCGGCAGGGTGCGGACTGGTGAAGCGCACACGCTCCAGCCCCTCAATGTCCCCGCAGGCCCGGAGCAGCTTCGAGAAAGCTTGACGGTCACCGAATTCCACGCCGTACGAGTTTACGTTCTGGCCCAGCAATGTCACCTCAACGGCACCGTCATCCACCAGGGCCTGGATCTCGGCCAGGATCTCGCCTGGGCGGCGGTCCTTCTCCTTGCCCCGAAGTGAGGGAACGATGCAAAAAGTGCACGTGTTGTTGCAGCCGACGGAGATGGAGACCCAGCCCGAATAGACGGAGTCGCGCTTGGTAGGCAGGGTAGAAGGGAAGACATCGAGGGATTCGAGGATCTCGAGCTGGGCTTCATTGTTGTGCCGCGCCCGGCTGAGCAGCGCCGGAAGCGCCCCTACATTGTGGGTTCCAAAGACGGCGTCAACCCATGGCGCCTTCCGGAGGATTGTCTCCCTGTCCTTTTGGGCCAAGCAGCCCCCCACAGCGATTTGCATCCCCGGGTTGGCGGCTTTGACTTGCCTGAGCTGGCCCAGGTTTCCATAAAGCTTGTTGTCCGCATTCTCCCGGACTGCGCACGTATTGAAGACCACGACGTCGGCAAACTCGCCCTCGGAGGGAACATAGCCGGCGTCTTCGAGGAGGCCGGCCATGCGCTCTGAGTCGTGCACGTTCATCTGGCACCCAAAGGTCCGGACCTGATAGGTTCTCGGCTCAATGGAGGGCGAGGTGGCAGCTGTTGGGGAAGGAATGGTCAAACTCACTACTCAAGGGTACCGGTTTCCGCAAGTACCTCACTGACGATTCGGAAGGCCATCGAAGGCGCGTAACCCTTGCGTGCCAGCATGGAAGCCAGCCTCCGCGTGTACTTATCGCGCTCCGCACGATCAGAGAGGTCGACGCCTGGCCTCAACTTTCGCAGTACCAGTTCGCGGGCGGCGGCTTCCTCGTCCTGGTCACTGAGCTGCGCCAAGGCTTCTTCGGCATCCTCCACGTCAATGCCCTTATCCGACAGTTCGCGGCGAAGGGCACCCTTAGCCAGCTTCTTTCCTTGCGAGCGGCTACGTACCCACATTCGGGCGAACTCGGCGTCGTCTATGAGCTGGACTTCCTCGAATCGATCAAGGACAGCCTCCGCCACGTCTTCGGGAACGTTCCGTTCCGCCAACTTGCGCGATAGCTGCAGCCGGCTCCGTGGCGCCATCGTCAATTGCCTGAGAACGATGGCGCGTGCCACGGATTCGGGGGCCGACTCGGGATCGCCGGCAATGGAGGATTCGGGGTCCGGCCCGTGTCTAGCCGTCAACGGCCTTCAGCTTCGGGGTGTCCTCCTCCGGCTTGACGCCAACACCGAGCTTCTCCTTGATGAGGCGCTCGAGCTCTTGCGCAAGCTCAGGGTTGTCCCTCAGGAAGCGGCGGGAGTTCTCCATGCCCTGGCCAAGCTGATCACCGTCGTACGTGAACCAGGAGCCGGACTTCTTGATGATGCCGTGCTCGACACCCATGTCGATGATGCCGCCTTCGCGGGAAATCCCCTGGCCGTAAATGATGTCGAATTCGGCGACCTTGAAGGGTGGGGCCATTTTGTTCTTGACGATCTTGGCCTTGGTGCGGTTACCGACGGAATCGGCGCCTTCCTTCAGGGTTTGGATACGGCGGACGTCAATGCGGACGGACGCGTAGAACTTCAGGGCCTTACCACCGGTGGTGGTTTCCGGCGATCCGAAGAAGACACCGATCTTTTCACGCAACTGGTTGATGAAGATCGCGGTGGTCTTGGTCTGGCTAAGACGGCCCGTGATCTTACGCAGTGCCTGGCTCATGAGCCGGGCCTGCAGGCCAACGTGGGAGTCGCCCATCTCACCTTCGATTTCCGCGCGTGGAACCAAGGCAGCCACGGAGTCGATGACGATGATGTCGAGGGAGCCGGAGCCCACCAGCATATCCATGATTTCCAGGGCCTGTTCACCCGTGTCCGGCTGCGATACGAGCAGGGCATCGGTGTCCACGCCAAGCTTGGCGGCGTAATCGGGGTCAAGGGCGTGTTCAGCATCAATGAAGGCCGCGATGCCGCCGTTGCGTTGCGCGTTGGCTACGGCATGGAGTGCAACGGTGGTCTTACCCGAGGATTCCGGTCCATAGATCTCCACGACACGGCCACGGGGCAGCCCGCCAATGCCGAGGGCGACATCCAGTGCGATGGATCCGGTGGGGATGACTTCAATTGGCGCACGGGTATCGTCCCCCAACCGCATGATGGAGCCTTTGCCGAATTGTTTGTCGATCTGGGCAAGCGCTGCCTCGAGCGCCTTCTCACGATCCGGGGTTGCCGCCATGGTTCACACCTCTGATGCTTTCTCGCTGTGGAGTGGCCTGAATGGCCGCTTTCCTGTCATGTCAGACGCTATTACGGTGCCCTGACATTTTTAGTAGCCGACTTCGCGTATGTGGAAAACCAGCGCCGCCGGATGCCGTGGAAGGCGTTCTTCAGGATCAATGTTCCTCTCACAGGAGCATATCCCCATCCGAACAGATATTCGAACACGCCTGCGGCGTGTCACCTGTGTCGGGACGCTAATTCGCAGCAGGCTTGATGTCTTTGCCGAGCCTGCGCTCGGGAGGAACATCCTGAACCTCGCACACAGCCAACCAGACGTCCCTGGGGTTGTAGCCGGAAGCGAGGGCATCCACGGCGGTCCGGCCTCCTACGCCTGCAAGCACGAGTGAACCGGCCAGGACGCGGGAATAGCCGGCCCCGAATTCGTCGTCCATCAATCGCCAAAAGTCACTTGCCCTCACGGATAGAGTCTCTCACGTGCGTGGACTCTAGAATGGTTGCCATGAGCAATCCTCTCCAGAGCACGCCCGCGCCGGCCGTGCAAGGCGACGCGGTGGACGACGCCCTTCAGCAGGTGGAGCACCAGCTGAGCCTGCTCTGGCGACGCGCGAGGTCCATATCGCATCAGTTGTCGCGCCAGGTCCATCCCGATATGGAGCCGGCAGCGTACGGACTGCTGACCGTGATCCGTAGGGAGGGACCCATCCGGCTCACCGATCTTGCCTCCTGCATCGGAGTGGGCAAACCCTCGGTAAGCCGCCAGATTGCGTTCCTTGAAAGCATCGGCCTGGTCTACAAGGAGGCCGATCCTCAGGACGGCAGGGCCCAGTCCATTCGGCTGACGGACAAGGGCGAGGAAAAGATGCACCAGGTGCAGGACGCGCGCCGCCAGGTGTTCCGGGAGCGTCTTGGCGAATGGCCGCTGGAAGACGTGAAAACGTTGGCAGACTACATGGGCAGGCTCAACGCCGTGTATGGAGATGGCCTCTTGAAGGATGGCGGCCTGAAGGAGGCTGAGTCCGGGGACGATACGGACGCAGAAGCATCCGGGGCAGGCTCCTCCGAAACGGCGGACTGAAGCAACAGCCGAGGAAGCAACCGGGCACCGGCTTTCAGTCCCGCACCCAACCCGGCAGTACAAAAACCAGCAGTACAAAAAGAGGTCCCCGGCCGTGGCCGGGGACCTCTCCTCGTAGCCTGTCTGGTGTTTACCGGGCTCCGGAGAGCATGCCCTGCGGGAAGTCGTCGGTAAGGTCGAGTTCCCGGCCGTAGCGCTGGGAGAATTCCTGCGGAACGGTGTCCGGAACAGCCACGCCCTCCGCAACGGCCACGCGGTCGCTGACTTCACGGAGCATGCTGGACAAAGGAACGTCCAATGCCGTGCAGATAGAGGACAGGAGCTCGGACGAAGCCTCCTTTTGGCCGCGTTCAACTTCACTCAAGTATCCGAGTGAAACGCGGGCGCTGTGCGAAACCTCGCGGAGGGTACGGCCCTGACGCTGGCGGACATCGCGCAGTACATCACCGATCTCGTGGCGTAGTACGACCATTTTGCGCTCCTTCTGTTCGCTCTGTGCCTGATCAGCCAAGCCCACATCCTTCCAGCGGACAACGCCGTTTACGGATACGGGCTGCTTTACCATCTGTATCGCCTTGCTCCCTCGTTCATCCGGTTCGCTGGCTGGCGGACCGGGTTGGTTTCTACATCCTAGGCGCCCCGGCCATTCCGAAGCGACACAATGACACAACTATTGGCAATGAGTTTTTGTTCCCGACTACTTTACGAACGGTAACCAACGTCTTCCACCACGGCAAGGAGCCTCGCCAGCGCGGCTGAACACGCTTGTTCGCGGATGGCCTGCCGGTCTCCCGAAAAGCCGTACTGGAACCAACGGCTGCCCTGCCCGGTGGCGACGCCGATGAAGACCGTGCCCACTGGTTTGCCGTCGTGGGGTTCCGGCCCGGCCACGCCCGTGGTTGAAATCCCGACGTCGGCGCTACAGGCCTGCCTGGCACCGGCGGCCATCGCGGCGGCTACTTCGCCATCCACTGAGCCGACGGAGTCCAGAAGCTCCCGCGGCACACCAAGCAAGGCAGCCTTGACTGAGTTTTGGTACGCAACCACGCCACCTTGGAGCATCCCTGAAGCTCCCGGTGTGTTGGCCAACGCCGCTGAAACCATCCCGGCCGTCAGGGACTCGGCCGTAGCGACCCTCAGGCCTTTGCCGAGCGCGACGGCGACTGCCGCCGTCGCTGTTTGGGCTGTCCGGGCGGCCGTTGTTTCCTCTTCCGGCGTATTCACGAGCGGCGTCCTGCGGCTCGAAGCTTCAACGCCTGGATGACATATTCCACTCCCGTCCACACCGTGATGGCCAACGCCAGCATCATGACCCAGAAAGCAACAGCTCCCAGCCACGGCGCGATCGACTCGAGCGGGAGGATGTAGAGGAAGATGGCCACGGTCTGCACCACGGTTTTGAGCTTTCCGCCGCGGGAGGCCGGCATCACCCCGTAGCGGATGACGAAGAACCTCAGGGCGGTAATGCCCCATTCACGCACGAGGATGAGGATTGTCACCCACCACGGCAACTCCCCCAGGATGGACAGGAGTACCAATGCCGAGCCGATAAGCAGCTTGTCTGCGATGGGGTCCGCGATCTTGCCGAAGTTGGTGATGAGGCCACGGGCCCGGGCGATGTCGCCGTCGAGCTTGTCCGTGTAGATTGCCACTGCGAAGGCGACCACAGCAGCCCAACGCCATAGACCATGCTGGCTGTTGTCGGCAAGCAGGAACCACACGAAGAACGGAACCAGGACGATGCGGAGCATCGTGAGGATGTTGGGCAGGTTCCAGACGTCGGAACTGCTGGAAGCGGCGTTTTCACCCTCGGCTGTAGTCACCCCTCTAGGCTACAGTCTTCGAAACTACCTTCCCGTGAGGGACCAGGCGTCCTCGCCGCCCTCGTCGTCGTCATCTGACCCATCGGCGCCGTCGTGGTATTCAATGGCCTGCGTGCGGTTGTCCAGGTCAGCTGCCACCACGTCCTCGGCGTAACCCCCAACGCCGATGTTCGAGTTCGCGTTGTCGCTCAAGGCGGCCGTGTGGGCATCGGGAGCGGCAGGCGCCTCCTGGCCCTTCATGGCGGCAAGCACAGCCGCGAGATCATCCGGCTTGACCAGGACGTCACGGGCTTTGGAGCCTTCCGATGGTCCCACTACGCCCCGGGATTCAAGGAGGTCCATGAGGCGGCCGGCTTTCGCGAAGCCGACGCGCAGCTTGCGTTGCAGCATCGACGTGGAACCGAACTGCGTGGTGACCACCAATTCCGTGGCCTGCAACAGGACTTCGAGGTCGTCCCCGATGTCGTCGTCGATCTGCTTCTTCGGAGCCTCTGCAGCAACGTCCTCACGGTACACGGCCTGCAACTGGCCCTTCACATGTTCCACTACCTTGTGGATTTCGGACTCCGTGACCCAGGCACCCTGCACACGCATCGCTTTGGACGCCCCCATGGGCAGGAACAAGGCGTCACCTTGGCCGATGAGCTTCTCCGCGCCCGGCTGGTCAAGCACCACGCGGGAGTCGGTTACGGAGGACGTTGCGAAGGCCATGCGGGACGGCACGTTGGCCTTGATGAGCCCCGTGACAACGTCCACGGAGGGTCGCTGGGTTGCCAGGACCAGGTGGATACCGGCAGCACGTGCGAGCTGGGTGATGCGGACAATGGAATCTTCGACGTCACGCGGGGCAACCATCATGAGGTCCGCGAGTTCGTCCACGATAACCAGGAGGTACGGGTATGGCTTGATCACGCGCTTGGAATCCACCGGCGGTGTCACTTTGCCGGCACGGACGGCCTTGTTGAAGTCGTCGATGTGCTTGTAGCCGTAGTTGGCGAGGTCGTCATAGCGTGCGTCCATCTCGCGCACCACCCATTGCAGGGCTTCCGCGGCCTTCTTGGGGTTGGTGATGATGGGCGTAATCAGGTGCGGAACACCCTCATAGGCTGTGAGCTCCACACGCTTCGGGTCCACCATGACCATCCGCACTTCGTCAGGCGTTGCCCGCATCAGGATCGATGTGATCATGGAGTTCACGAAGCTCGACTTACCGGCACCGGTAGCACCAGCCACCAACAGGTGCGGCATCTTGGCAAGGTTGGCCACGACGTAGCCGCCCTCCACGTCCTTGCCCACGCCCATCACCATGGGGTGGTCCGTACGGCGCGCGTTCTGGCTCCGCAGGACATCGCCCAACGAGACCGTTTCACGGTCCGTATTGGGGATCTCGATGCCGATGGCCGACTTTCCCGGAATAGGGCTCAGGATGCGGACGTCGCTCGATGCCACGGCGTAGGAGATGTTCTTGGAGAGCGCCGTGACACGCTCCACTTTTGTACCGGGGGCCAGCTCAATTTCATAGCGGGTGACTGTGGGGCCACGGCTGAAGCCGGTCACCGAAGCGTCGACGTTGAACTGCGTCAGGGTGTCGGTCAGGGCAGCGACGACGGCGTCGTTGGCTTCCGTGCGCTCCTTCGGAATGGACCCCGGCGTGAGGAAGTCCGAAGCCGGCAGGGTGTAGGTGACGTCGCCGGCCAGGGACAACTGCTCCGTGCGCTGTGGAATGGGCGTCTGCGGCACGGGCGGGCCTGCCGGCCTCGCCGGCACTTGCGGCGCCGGTGCGGTCATTTCGGAGGTGAGGACCGGGATGGCCTCGGTGGGGTTGTCCCCTCCAGCGCCTCCAGGACCCTGCGCGGTTCCCAAACCCTGTGCGGCCTTGATCTTGCCAACAGCGATCTCTGCCTGGGTCGGGCGACGCACGCCCGGCGGAACGCGGGGCTCAGGCGCACGGGGAGTTTCGTCGTCGTCGACTATCGCGTGCTCAAAAGCCTCGTCCCCGACGTAACCTTCCAAGCCGGGGTCTGCTTCTTCGTCCTTCCCGAAGAGCCGCATGCGCTTTTTCCGCTTGGGCTTCGCGGCGGAATCATTCTCGTAAAGATAGCTGCGGTCATGGCCGTCCCTGCCGGAGTCCTCCATGAGGTCAACGCCCATGAGGTGCTCGTACGCGGACCGGATACGGGACGGAATGGCACCGAACGGCGTCGCCGTGACAATCAGCACCGAGACGAAAGCGAGGAGGCTGTACACCAGCACGGGAACGGCCACATGGATGGCGGCCAATGGCGACGCCGCAAGGAAACCGAGCATGCCGCCTGCCCTGCGCAAACCATCAAAGCCCTCGGCTACGGTCGGCTCCCCACCGATGATGTGCGCCAATCCGGACCCTGCGAACGTCATGATCATGAAGCCGATGCCTACGCGGTTGTTGCCGCGGCCGTCCTGCGGCTTGCGGAACAAGCGGAACGCGCAAATGAAAAGCATGAACGGAAGGACCAGCGACATCCATCCAAACGTGCCGTTGACCACGCTGTAGACGATGTCAGGGAGCCAGCCGGTGAGGCCCCACCAGGCAAAGGTGGCAATGGCAATGCCCAGAACGAGGTTGAAGAGGGCGGCACCGTCGCGGCGGTTTGCGGGATCAATGTCGCTGACGTCGTGGCCGATCCGGCGAACGCCTGCTCCAACCACGTGGCCTATGCCCTGCCAGGCGCCCGAAAGCATGCGCAACGGAAGCGGGGCATGGGGCTCAAGGGCTGCTTGCTGCCTTGTCCGGGCGCTGCCGCCACCCCGGCCGCCTTTGGCAGCCGCGTTGGATTTGGATGCAGCCGAACCACGGCCTGTTCCGCCGGATTTACTGCTAGAGCTGCCTCGTGGCGTGGAGGAAGTACGGGTCGCCATACGTGCCACGCTACCCCAAGGGGGCCCGAAATCCGCGGATTTCAGGCCCCCTTGGGATGCATGTTGTTGATCGGCTAAGCCTCCAGGACCACCGGAATGATCATGGGGCGTCGACGCAGCTTTCGGTTGACCCACGTGCCGATGACCCTGCGGACAACCTGTTGCAACTGGTGGTTGGTGTGGTCTGTGTGATTCAGCACAGCTTCCTCCAGCGCGGCGTTGATCTTGGGGATGATCTCATCGAAAACGGAATCGTCCTCTGCCACACCCCGGGCATGGATCTCCGGTCCCGAGACAATCTTGCCTGTGGTCCGGTTGATCACGGTGATCACCGAGATGAAGCCTTCGTCGCCCAGGATGCGGCGATCCTTGAGGTCGGCGTCGGTGATTTCACCCACGCTGGACCCGTCGACGTAAACGAATCCGACCTCGACCTGGCCTACGATGTTTGCCTTGTGGTCCCGCAAGTCGATCACAGTGCCGTTGTCACTGAGGATGATGCCCTCGGACGGGACACCCGATTCCTCCGCAATGTTCCCATTGGCAATGAGGTGCCGGGTTTCGCCGTGCACGGGCATGGCATTCAGTGGCTCAAGGATGTTGTAGCAGTAGAGCAGTTCCCCTGCCGCCGCGTGCCCGGAAACGTGGACCTTGGCCGTTCCCTTGTGGATCACGTCCGCACCCAGCTTGAGCAGGCCGTTGATGATCCGGAACACTGCGTTCTCATTGCCAGGGATGAGGCTCGAGGCCAGGATGACCGTATCTCCGGTGCCGACAACCACCCGGTGGTCGCCGTTCGCCATGCGGGACAGTGCAGCCATGGGCTCTCCCTGGGAGCCTGTGGACATGAGCACCACGCGGTTGTCGGGGAGGTCGTCGATGTTCTTGATGTCAACAAGGATGCCCGGCGGCACATCGAGGTACCCCAGCTTGGCCGCGATGGCCATATTGCGCACCATGGACCGACCGACGAATGCCACGTTGCGGCCATGCTTGGCAGCAGCGTCCAAAACCTGCTGGACGCGGTGGACGTGGGACGAAAAGGAAGCGACGATGATGCGCTTCTTCGCCTGGCCAAACAGGTGGTCGAGCGTGGGCCCGATCTCCTTCTCGGCCGTGGTGAAACCGGGGACGTCGGCATTGGTGGAGTCAGCCATGAAGAGGTCCACACCCTCTTCGCCCAGCCGCGCAAAGTGCCGAAGGTCGGTGATACGTCCATCCAACGGCAACTGGTCCATCTTGAAATCACCCGTGTGGAGGACGGTGCCGCCCTCGGTACGGATGAAGACGGCCAAGGCGTCAGGTATGGAATGGTTGACGGCCACGAACTCGCATTCAAAGGGTCCGAACTGCTCAACCTGGCCCTCCGACACAGTCAACGTGTAGGGCTTGATCCGGTGTTCCTGGAGTTTCGCTTCCACCAGCGCCAAAGTCAGCTGTGAACCGATCAACGGGATGTCGGCCTTCAGGCGCAGCAGGTAGGGAACGGCTCCGATGTGGTCCTCGTGGCCGTGGGTCAGCACAACGCCGACGACGTCGTCCAGGCGATCCTCGATGTACGAGAAGTCAGGCAGGATCAAATCGACGCCAGGCTGGGTTTCCTCGGGAAAAAGTACCCCGCAGTCAACTACCAGCAACTTGCCGTCGATTTCGAAGACCGCCATGTTGCGGCCAATCTCCCCCAGCCCACCGAGCGGAACAATCCGCAGCGTGCCTTTCGGCAGCGGCGGCGGAGTAACCAATCCAGGAAGGGCGGTTTGGGTCATATTCAGCTTCTTTCCGGCGGCCTGTCCTAGACGTTGAAGTCCATTCCAGCTTCCGCCAAATCCCCGCGGATCGATTGAATCTCGGCTTCGTCCGGCTCCACGAGAGGCAAACGGACAACCGAGTTGGGCAGGACTCCCTGCCACTTGAGAATCTGCTTGGCGGCTACTGCGCCCTGCACCCGGGTCATGGTTGCACGTACCACGGGTTCGAGTTCAAAGTTGATCGCCCTGGCTGTTGCGAGGTCGCTGGCATTGACGGCGTCAATGAGCTCGCGGAAACGGCGGGTGGCGACGTGGGTAGTGACGCCCACAAGGCCAACGGCTCCGAGTGCCATCCACTGCAGCGTGAGGCCGTCGTCACCGGAATAGAAGACGAGGTCCGTTTCCGCCATGACGCGGGTAGCAGCGGCGAAGTCTGCCTTGGCATCCTTGACTGCGACGATGTTCCGATGCTGCGCCAGCGCGATCATGGTTTCCGGGGCAATCTGAATCGAGGAGCGGCCCGGGATGTCATAGAGCATGACGGGCAGGTCCGTCGCGGAGGCAATCGTCTCGAAATGGGCCCGGACGCCGGCCTGGCTGGGCTTGTTATAGTACGGGGTGACGATCAAGAGACCGTCGACCCCCAACTGGGCCGCGCGCTGTGACAGGTGCACGGAGTGCGCGGTGTCGTTGGTGCCTGTGCCGGCGATGATGGCCGCCTTGCCACCTACGGCTTCCTTGACCGCCCGGAACATGCCCAGGTTTTCTTCGTCCGTCAGCGTCGACGTTTCTCCGGTGGTGCCCGTCACGACGAGTCCGTCGCAGCCGTCCTCAACGAGCTTCTCGGCCAACGCCGCGGCTTGGTCGTAATCGACCTTGCCGTCCTCGGTGAACGGAGTGACCATGGCGGTCAGCAGGGTGCCAAGGGCAGGGGAATGCGCGCGGGAGTCAGACATAGGAAAAACGTTACCTTGTCACAGCCTCGTTACGGGAATATTCCGGCCGTGATGGTCGTCATCAGTGGGGCGTCCGCGCAGCACCGTCCGAACAGTAGTGCGCCACGGCCCGTTCCTTGAGATGCTCGGCCCACGCGACCAGCCGCTGGGAAGCCCGGACGTATTCAAACAGTTCCAGCGGCGTGAGTGCTTCAAGGTCCGTTTCAGCCAAGCGGCGGGCAAGCTCGGCACCCGGTGCCTGCTCGGCCAGAACCGTGCCCTCCCGGCGCCATTGAACATCTTCCGGTGGCTCACCGGCTACAAGCTGCCTGAACAGGAAATCGACCACGCCGGGGCTCATGGCCTTCATAGGCCCATGGAGGCCTTCCGGCAACTTCGGGACATCGTTCATGCAGTCATGGTATTCGAACATATATTCGAAGGCAAGGTTGGGGCCCGCACTTTTACAGCGCCTTCACAGCGGCCTGTGAGACGATCGCACCATGACGCCGCGTGAGACCGCGCCTGCCCGTGAGGTCCCCGGGGAGCGCACGCTGCCACCCCGCCTCTCGGGCATCGACGCCGCCCGGGGTGTGGCTTTGCTGGGAATGATGGCAACCCACTTGATGCCGACGTTCGGGCCCTCCCCCGATTGGGAACCGACCTGGGTGGGACTGACTTTCTCGGGACGGTCGGCAGCCCTGTTCGCCGTTCTGGCCGGCATTGGCCTGGCGCTCAGCACGGGCAAGCAGCATCCCCGCCACGGCATGGAGCTTTGGGCGGCCCGAGGCGGCGTGGCCATGCGGGCCCTGGTGATCGCCGTCGTCGGGCTGACGCTCGGAGGGCTTGACGTGAACATCGCCGTCATCCTGGTCCACTACGCCGTCCTGTTCCTGTGCATCCTGCCGTTCCTCGGTCTGCGGCTCAAGGCTTTGTGCTTCTGGGCGCTTGGCTGGATTGTGGCAGCACCATTCCTGGCCTACCTCATCAGGCCTGGACTGCTGGACGCCACGCCTCCCCTGGTCCTGGGACACAACCCGAACAGCGAACACTTCGAAACGCCCGGCCGCCTCCTCTCCGACCTCTTCTTCACCGGGTACTACCCGGTGTTCCAATGGATCGCGTACTTGCTGGTGGGATTGGCCATCGGACGGATGGCGCTCACCACCACGACGGTGCACCTGCTGCTTGTCACCTGCGGAATCGTGGTGGCCGCCCTGGCCAAAATCACGGGAACGCTGGCCATGGAAGCGTGGGGAGGCCGCGCCGTCCTCGAAGCACTCCCAGGGACGCGGGGTTATCCGCTGGAGAGCATGTTGCAGGTCAACGTCACCGGGCTACAGCAGGTGGACTCGTGGTGGTGGTTGGCGTCGGCGGCACCGCATGCGGGCACCACCCTTGACCTGTTGCACACCGGTGGCGTGGCGGCCGCAGTCGTCGGCGCCTTCCTCGTGCTCGGAGCTTTGGCCGAACGAAGCAAGGTCAACTTCTTGATCCTCCTCAGCGGACCAGGTGCCATGACGCTCACCCTTTACTCGGTGCACGTCTGGGTAGTGTCCGGGTTCCATAACCGGCCACTGCCCGCAGGGTGGACGCCGGAAGGAATATACTGGACCCAGGCCCTCATCGCGGTAGGCATCGGCGTGTGCTTTGCGCTCCTCCGACGGCGTGGTCCGCTCGAATGGCTCGCACATCAGGCCGCGGGCCTGGGCAGTTACCGCCCCGCGGCCGTCGGTTGAGCGCGGAACAGCTTCACGGCGTCGCGCATGGATGCGCGTGCGCGCTTGCGGTCCCCGGAAGCGTCGTACGCACAACTAAGCCTGAACCAGGAACGCCAATCGTCAGGAGCGGCCTCTGCCTCTGCACGGTACTTTTCAAATTCCGCGTCCGCCGCGGCACGGACAATGCGGCCGCCCGGGGTTCGCGGAAGGTTATCCACCGGCAGCCCGCCCTCGGCTTCAAGGACCTTGGCCATCTGCTCAGTGCGGGCGCCGAACAGCAACTCGCGAATGAGTGCCCAGGCGCCAATGACGGGCAGGACCAAGTACGCCGCACCGATGCCCTTGGCCACGAGGTTGGGGTCGCCGAGGAGCAGGATGGAACGCTGCAACGAGACCACCAGATACAGCACCAGCAACAGGGTGATGGCCCCCACCCAGATCTTGGTGCGGTTCTTCTTCATTGAATCCCAAATACCGGCCATGGCCTAAAGCCCCAGGTCCAAATAGCCGTCGAGCCCAACGGTAAGCCCCGGGTGGGCAGCTACCTTGCGCAGGCCGAGCAAGACGCCCGGCATGAACGACGCACGGTCGAAGGAATCATGGCGCAGGGTCAACTGCTCACCCGCACCGCCAAACAGCACCTCCTGGTGGGCGACAAGGCCACGCAAGCGCACGCTATGGACGCGGACACCGTCGACGTCGCACCCACGGGCTCCGTCCAGGGACGTTTTCGTCGCGTCCGGACTCGCAGGGACCCCGGCTTCCTGCCGTGCTTCAGCGATCAGTTGAGCCGTCCGTACCGCGGTCCCGGAGGGTGCATCAACCTTGTTTGGGTGGTGGAGTTCGATGATTTCCACGGATTCGAAGTACTGCGAAGCCTTCGCAGCGAACGCAGATGCAAGGACCGATCCCAAGGCAAAGTTCGGGGCGATCAGGACACCGGTATCCGGCTTTTGCTCCAAGAGTGAACGCAAGGCCTCAAGGCGCGGGGCATCCCATCCCGTGGTACCGACTACCGCGTGGATACCGTGTTCGACGGCGAACCGGACGTTGGTTTCCGTGGTGTCCGGAACCGTGAGGTCAACAACATATTGGGCACCTGCCTCAAGCAGCGTCTCCAAGGAATCGCCACGACCGAGGGTGGCTACGAGCTTCATATCGTCGGCGGCTTCTACCGCCTTGACGGCTTCGATTCCCATGCGCCCGTGGGCACCCAGCACTGCTACGGCAAGTTGTTCGGTCATGCCCTTAACCCTACCGCCGGGGCGCGTTGGGGCAGGAACCGTTACTCCCCCGCGGTGCCCTTACTCCCCGGCCCCGACCCACTCCACGGTGCCGTCGCTGAAGAACTGCTCCTTCCAGATCGGCACCTGGGCTTTGATCCGGTCCACCAGTTCCGAGCAGACTGCGAAGGCCTGCCCTCGATGGGCAGCGGCAACAGCGCAAACAAGTGCGGGGTCACCGATCTCCAGCGTGCCGATCCGGTGTGCTGCCCAGATGCGGACGGGCTGCGCAGCCTCGCCTGTGTGCTCCGCCACCAGTTGCGCCACCACATCGGACATGATCCGGTGGGCGGTCGGATGGGCGCTGTAGCTCAGCCGGTCAACTGCCTTCCCGCCGTCATGGTTCCGCACGACGCCGCTGAAGCTGACGACGGCGCCGGCGGTGTCCGATTCCACCGCGGCGATGGCCTGGTCCACGGAGATGGCTTCGGCGCTGAGGACAGCGCTCACCACCTCGAAGTCTGTTTCAGTGCCCATGGCTTCCTTCCAATTGCTCGCAGAGGTGCCCGATCACCGGGTCCAGGACGGCGAGGCCGTCCATGACACCCTTCGGTGAGCCGGGGAGGTTGATGATGAACGTCTTCCCCGCAGTTCCTGCGTGGCCACGGCTCAGCATGGCCATGGGTGTCTTGGCAGCACCTGCCCGGCGAATGCCTTCCATGATGCCGGGGATCTCGCGGTCCAAAAGGGGGCGGGTCATCTCGGGCGTGCGGTCATCGGGGCTGAGTCCGGTTCCGCCGCTGGTGATGACGACGGCGGGCTGCTGCGTGAGCAGCGCCCTCAACGCCGCGCCGACCGGCTCGCCGTCCGGCACCACCATGGTGGGAAAAGCATCGAAACCGTGCTCACTGAGCCAATCCAGGATGACCGGGCCGGTTTCGTCCGCATAGATTCCGGCCGCTGCCCGGGTGGAGGCAATGACGACGCCCGCCTTCCGAGGACCGTGGCCGTGGGGTTCGCAGGCGTTCATGCGCGTCCGCCTTCCGGCGGCACAGTCCCGGTGCGTGGCGGGGTTCCCGTCTTCCAGTCGTCGCTGGTCCAGTTACCGCTCTTGCCGCCGCTTTTTGCCAACACACGGATGTCAGTCAGGACTGCGTGCTTGTCCACGGCCTTGATCATGTCGTAGACACTCAAGGCTGCCACGGAAGCCGCTGTCAGTGCTTCCATTTCGACGCCGGTGACTCCCCGGGTCTTGACGGTTGCCAGAACGCCTATCGAGTCACGTCCAAGCTGAAAATCGACGGTGACCTTGGAGATGGGTAACGGGTGGCATAGCGGAATCAGTTCGGGGGTCTTCTTGGCCGCCATGATCCCGGCCACACGGGCGACGGCGAGCGCGTCCCCCTTGGGGAGTTCCCCGGCGCCCAGGAGTTCCAGCACTTCGGCAGTGCTGTGCACCGTCGCCGTGGCAGTGGCCTCGCGCGTAGTGGTCGCTTTCTCTGAGACGTCCACCATTTGGGCGGTGCCGTCGTGCCTGAGGTGCGTGAGGCCGCTGGGGCTGTCGGGTACGGCAGGAGTTTCGTTCACAACATCCATACTTCCACTTCGGCGCCTTCCGGCAGTTCCGTGACGTGGCTGGGAATCTGCACCAGGGCGTTGGAGCGTGCAAGGGCATGAACCAGGTGCGATCCTGCACCGCCCTCCAACCGGACTGAGCCGTCAATGCCGACGGTGCCTCGCCGGACCTGGTGTTTGCCGTCGGGCGACGTGAGGGTACCGACAAGGCGGGCCTTCTGCACCGTCCGCAGCGCCGGTGCTCCGTGGACCAGGGACAGGGCGGGGCGAAGGAACATCTCGAAGGAGACGAGGCAGCTGACCGGGTTGCCTGGAAAGCCCAGGAAGGGGGTCCCTTCAAAATTGCCTATGCCCTGCGGACCACCGGGCTGCATGGCCACCGGCACGAACTCGACGTGGTGCGGGGCCAGGGCCTGGCGTACAACCTCGTAGGCGCCCTTGCTCACGCCGCCTGTGGTCACGATCAGGTCCGCGGTGTCATTCCCTTGGCCGGATCCGGTGTGGTTGCGAAGAACGGCGAGCAAGCCGGCAGGATCGTCGTCAGAAATACCGCTGCGCAGCACCTCAAGGCCTGCCTGGCGCATGGAGGCTTCCAGGAGCGTGCTGTTGGAGTCGTAGATCTTGCCGGTAGCCAGCTCTCGGCCGGGTTCCACCACTTCATCCCCCGTGGTGACCAGCAGGACGCGCAGTGGCTTGCGCACTTCAACGGTTGTCAGGCCGAGCGCGGCCAAAAGACCGAGTTGCGCCGGGCCCAGGCACGTGCCGGCCGGCAACGCCAGCGCCCCTGCTGCGATGTCGCTGCCGGCATTCCGTACGTAGGTGCCCGGCTCTGTGGCTGGCAGTTCGACTACCGCGTCCACAGCGCCCGGCTGCGGAAAGGAGTTGGGGACGGCTCTCTCGATGGGGACAACAGCATCCGCGCCGTCCGGAATCATGGCACCGGTCATGATGGGTGCGGCATGCCCCGGCTTCAGCGGTTCCGGAGCTGCACCGGCGGGAACCGGGGCGGCGACCCTGAGCTCCGCGCCGCCGTCGGGAATTTCCGCGGAGGAGACGGCAAAGCCGTCCATCTGCGAGTTGGCGAACGGCGGGAGGGAGACCGGCGCATGGATGTCGACGGCGAGCGCCTTGCCGAGGGCATCCAGCAGCGGCAGGTGTTCGGTGCCGTTGGCCGCAGCCACGCCGGTTAGAAGTTCCACCACGGCGGCACGGTGGGCAGCAACGGATCTGGGCACGGACATCCTCCTGTGTGGTCACGCTCGGCTTCCGGGGATTATCCGGACCTACCCAGAGTAGGGCCTCAAGCGACCTTGACGTTGATGGTGTGGTAGCCCGTTGCGCCATCCGGGGCAACATGCGTGCGTACTTCGGTCTGGGGTTTGCCCGTGGCGTCCGTTGCGCGGACCTGCACTTCGTAGTCGCCGGGCGTGAGGTCGAGGCCCAGTTGCCACTGGTACCACGTGTCTTTGGAAATCCCCGGTGCGAGTACGGCCTCCTGCCAAGTGCCGCGATTGACGCGGAGTTCAACTTTTCCCACGCCGCGATGCTGCGCCCAGGCGACACCGCCGAATTGCACGCGGCCTGCGGACAGTGTGCGCCCGCTGCGCGGCACGTCGATGCGGGACTGCGTCTTGATCGGACCGCGGTCGCTCCAGCCCCTGGGAGTCCAGTAGGCGACGTCGTCCGCAAAGCGGGTGACCTTCAGTTCGGTCAGCCATTTGGTGGCTGAGACGAATCCATAGAGGCCCGGCACGATCATCCTGACGGGGAAGCCGTGTTCCAAGGGCAGCGGTTCGCCGTTCATGCCGACGGCCAGCAAGGCGTCGCGGTCGTCCGTGAGTGCTTCCAAGGGCGTGCTTGCGGTCCAGCCGTCGTTGCTCGTGGACAGCACCATGTCCGCACCGGGTTTCGGGCCGGCCAGGGCAAGGAGTTCGCGCACGGGCCACCCCAACCACAGTGCGTTGCCTATGAGGTCGCCGCCCACCTCGTTGGAGACGCACGCGATGGTGACGTGCCGTTCAGTCATCGGCTTGGACAGGAGGGTGGAAAAGTCGATCTCAACCTCCCGCTCCACCATTCCCGTGACCTTCAGCTTCCACGCGGGTGGATCGATGGCCGGCACCGTCAGCGCCGTATCGATGCGGTAGAAGTCCGCGTTCGGGGTTACCAGGGGGCTGATTCCATCTACCGCGAGCGAGGCACCCGATGGAATGGGCTGTGGCGTGGTCACAGGATCGGGCAACGTCATGGACCCGCGGAATCCTGAAGCTACGGCGGTCGCGCGGGTGAGGACGGTGGTGACGGCCCCTGCTACCGCCGCCGCCAGTGTGGTGCCTGCCAACGCGTTGAGGAAGCGCCGCCGGGCAAAGGACGCGGCTGGGGTTGTCGGGGCTTCCGTAGTTGCTGGTTCCGGCGGCGTCCACGCCGCCAGCCGGCGGATGAGCGTCCGCAGCAGCAGCATGGTGACGACGGCGGCCACCACCGGAGCCACGGCGGCCTGCGGTGTCGCTTGGGCACGGGTCAGGACGGCCGTCAGCCCGGCGGCACCGGCCAGGCCGGCGAGCACGAGCCCTGTTCCGGTTCGGCGGCGCTCCAGGATGCCCGCGAAGGCGGCCAGGATCGTAGCCACGAGAATGATGGAGGCTACCAGGACTACCTTGTCGGCTGTTCCGAAGAGTTGAATGGCGAGGTCTTTCACGGCCGGCGGAACGGCGTCGATCACAGCACCGCCCAGCGCGGTAACAGGCGAAACGAGGGGGCTGAAGAAGGCGGCCGTCAGCTCACCCGCGATAATCCCGGCCGTGCCGGCCGCCAGCCCGGCCGTGGCTGACCACAGCACCGATTTCGTCACTTCCGGCCTCCTTCGAGGTTGTCTGCCGACTCTTCTGCCCCGCCGACGGGAGCAGTTCCTCCCCAGGCGGCAGTCCCACCGGCCGGGAGGGACAGCGCAAACCGGCAGCCGCCGTCGACGTTTTCCACCGTCACCGCTCCCCCATGGGCCCTGACGATCCCGGACACCATGCTGAGTCCGATGCCCGCCCCGCTGTACCGTCCCTGGAGGGCGGAGTTGCTGCCCCGCGACGGATCCTTCTGCCAACCCGTTTCAAAGAGGTGGGGAAGGTCCTCCTCAGCGATGCCACCGCAGCAATCCTGCACACCGATTACGGCTGTTCCGTTCTCCCGCCCCACCGTGACGTGCACATCGGTATCGGGTTTGCTGTAGATGATCGCGTTGAGGAGCACGTTCCGCACGGCCCTGGCAAGGCTCGGCCCGTCCGCTACCGCCATGCACTCGCGGTCGCCGCCGCCGTCGAGCGTAATGCCGCGCCGCGCAGCGAGCGGGGACAGATCGGAGAGCGCGTCGCTGACAAGGTCATAAAGATCCAAGGGCTCGGCACTCAGGCGCAGGCTGCCCGCCTGGATCTTTGACAATTCGAGGAGGTCGTTCACCATGGCCGTCATCTGCTCGGTCTGGCTGATGATCTTCCGGTAGTACGCGGGCACATCGGAAGCCATTCCGTCCTCCAGGGCTTCCGTCATGGCCCGCATACTGGCCAAGGGTGTGCGCAGGTCATGCGAAATCCACGACACAAGCTCGCGTCGCGCTGTCTCGATGGCCGCTTCGCGCTCGCGCGACTCTGCCAGGCTCCTGCTGCTTGTTTCCAGTTCCTTGGCGAGTTCGGCCAGTTCCGAGGTCATGGCTGGAGCCGCCCGCTTCCCATCCACCGCGCGGCCGTCCAAGGTTTCGCCCCGGCCGAGCCTGCGGGCGGCGTCTACCAAGCGGGCAGCGTTCCGGGAGACACCGGCTCCCAGCATCAGCGAAAGTGCCACCGCCACGGCCGATGCCATCGCCAGGATGTACCACATGACTTCAAGGTCGCGGGCGGAGATGAACATGGCGTTGAAGGCGCTCACCATTCCGGCTACGAGCACCGCAACAGTGGCAACCACGACGAGGCAGATCTGGGCCAACACGGAAGCCCGGCGAAGCAAGCGCAGGAGAAACAGGGTGATGGCGCCGATCACCACAGCCCACAACAGCACCCACGCGAGGATCGTGGCCAGCTCAGTGCCCTGCATGTCCGTCCCCCTGCGAGTCAAAGCGATAGCCGACGCCCCACACCGTCTTGATCAGCTCTGGTTTTGTGGGGTTGTCCTCGATCTTCTCGCGCAGCCGCCGAACGTGGACCGTCACCGTTGAAAGATCTCCAAAGTCCCACCCCCACACGGCTTTGATGAGGTCTTCCCTGCTGAACACCTGGTTGGGCCGGCGGAGCAGGAATGCCAGGAGGTCGAACTCACGCACGGTCAGGGACAGTTGGCCTCCGTTGTGCGTCACCGTGCGGGATGCGGGATCGAGGTCGAAGCCGGCAAGTTCCACCCGCGGTTCCGGGGCAAACTCCTTGACGCTTCGGCGCAGGACGGACTTGACGCGGAGGACCAGTTCCCGCGGCGAAAAGGGCTTGGTGACGTAGTCATCAGCTCCCATCTCCAGGCCAAGGATCCGGTCATCCTCAGTCCCGAGGGCTGTGACCATGATGACTGGCACGCTCATGCTCTGGCGTAGCCTCCGGCACACTTCCACCCCGTCCAACCCGGGCAACATGCGATCCAGGATCACGAGGTCCGGCCCGCGCGTCGCAGCCAGCTTGAGCGCTGTGAAGCCGTCCCCGGCAACATCCACCTGGAAGCCGGCCTGCAGAAGGTAGTCACGAACAACATCGGCGATGGTCTGCTCGTCCTCCACGAGGAGGATACGGCGGTTTCCCGGTTCTGCCGCTGGTGATGCCGATTGCATGGTCACGCTTTCAGCATAGGTTTGCCGCGCCCCACGGGCATCCACCCGGGGCGTCTTCCGGGCAAGCGTACGTATTCCGTAAGAACTGTCCGGCGGTGGGCAACTGTCCGGTGGCTGGAACGCAATGTAGCCAATATCACTGATTGGGCAGGGGTGGCGTAGCCTGAATTCATGAGTGTTCAGCTTGGTATGCCTGTGCCCCCTTCGGGCAGTACGGCGGGCAGCGCGCCGGTTCCGCCGCCGCGCCCGGCTGGCACGCCTGCGGGCCTGTGGGACCGTTACGGCCGGCGGGCTACGGACATGCGCTTGTCCCTCACGGACAAATGCAATCTGCGCTGTACCTATTGCATGCCGGCGGAGGGCTTGGAGTGGCTCTCCAAACAAGCAGTCATGACCAAGGACGAGATCGTTCGCATCGTCCGGGTAGGTGTCAACTCACTCGGCGTCCGGGAATTGCGCCTCACCGGTGGTGAGCCCCTGGTCCGCGCCGACCTCGTGGACATCATTGCCGCAATCCGCCACGACCATCCGGACCTCCCCGTCTCCATGACCACCAACGGCGTTGGGCTGGACAAGAAGGCGGCGGCGCTCAAGGCTGCGGGCCTGACCCGCATCAACGTCTCCTTGGATTCCCTGCACGAAGAAACATTCGCAAAACTTACACGCCGGCCTTTCCTTGACCGGGTCCTTGCCGGTGTCGACGCCGCCTGGGCTGCGGGCCTCGGACCCGTCAAGTTGAACGCTGTCCTGATGCGCGGCATCAACGATGCCGAATCCCCGGGCCTTCTCGCGTGGGCTCTGGACCGCGGCTACGAATTGCGGTTCATCGAACAGATGCCGCTCGACGCGGACCACGGCTGGACCCGCCGCAACATGATTACCGCCGCTGAGATCCGCCAACTGCTTTCACAGGATTTCGTCCTGGGCCCTGACCCCCGCGAACGTGACGGTGCGCCCGCCGAACGGTTTGAAGTACGACGCCGGGACCCGGCTTCCGGTGAAGGGTCAGGCCCGGTCCTGGGTACAGTCGGCATCATCGCTTCCGTGACGGAACCGTTCTGTTCCGATTGCCGCCGCACCCGGATCACAGCCGAGGGAAAGATCATGAGCTGCCTGTTCTCCCGCGAAGAGTTCGACCTCCTCGGGCTGCTGCGAAGCGGCGCCACGGATGACGAGCTGGCCGAACGCTGGCAGGACGCGATGTGGGTGAAACCCAAAGCCCATGGCATGGACCACACCGGCCTCGGCGCAGCGGACTTCGTGCAGCCGGACCGCAGCATGAGCGCAATCGGAGGCTGAATCCTTGCTTGTCCGTTACTTCGCTGCGGCACGCGCGGCTGCAGGCGTCGAAGAGGAAATCCACCCGCTCCCGGAAGGCACCAGCCTGGAGGCACTCCTGGAAGCCGCCCTCGCCGTCGAACGTCCCCTGCCTCCGGAGGGCACACCACCACTTGCCCGGATCGTGGCGCGCAGCAGCTTCCTCCGCAACGAAGTCGCCGTCCGGGACCATTCGGCGCCGCTGGGTGCTGAGGACGTCATCGATGTCCTCCCGCCCTTCGCGGGCGGCTGACAATCAGGCCTTCCGGAACACACTCTTCAGGAGCGGACTGAATCCGCTGCTCCCCTCCAGGCGCAATTCCGCGGTGTGCACCAACACGCCCTCATCCACGCGGAAGGTATGCCTGGCCACGCCGTCAGGCGTCCTGCGCTCCAAAGACAATGTTCCTGCATTCCACGTCCCCCGGACCGGGGCGGAAGGCGGCCGGCCCATGCTGTCCACGTAGTACCACAGCGTGTCGCCATGGGAAGCGTCCACCGTAAACATGCCATGGCCCTCAAAATGCGTCCCGTCAGGTTCGCGGTGCCGGTAGCTTTGCACGACCGCGTGTCCCCCGGCCGCCTTGGTGAAGGCCAACTCCGCTTCAGCGGTCCGCGCTGTCCCCCACGGTGACGACGCTATCTCGGTTATTCCGCGCCAGTGGCCGATGAACGCCTCCAGCATCTGGGCGGCACGACCGGTCGGGGGCAGGTTCATCACGGCTCCAAAGTGGACAGGGCAGCATCATCGTGTGATCATGCTGCCCTTTTCCTGCCGGGGAGTCCAGCTTGCCCGGGCCTCAGAAGCCGAAAGTCTCGTCCTCTTCGAACGGACCCACCACGGTAACGGTGCGGGGAGCCGAGGCGAGCTCCTGCGCCAGGACCTGTACTTCCTCGACGGTGACGGCCTTGATCCGGGCAAGGGTCTCGTCAATGTCCTGGAACTCTCCGGACACCAGTTCGGCCCTGCCCAAGCGCGACATGCGGGAGCCGGTGTCCTCAAGGGCGAGGACAATGCCGCCGCTGAGCTGGCCCACGGCCTTCCTGAGTTCTTCCTCGGTGATGCCGTCCCTGGCAAGCTTGTCGAGCTCCACACCCAGCAGTTCCAGCACTTGGCGGACCTTGGAGGGTGTGCAGCCGGCGTACATACCGAAGTATCCGGCGTCGGCGTAGGCGGCCGTAAAGGAGTAGGTGGAGTAGACAAGTCCGCGCTTCTCGCGGATCTCCTGGAAAAGCCTGGATGACATTCCCCCACCGAGCACCGCGTTGAGAACGCTCATGACGAAGCGGCGCTCGTCCGTTGCCACGATGGTGGGGCACCCCATGATGATGTTGGCTTGCTCCACCGGGCGCTTAACGACGTGGAGGCCCGCCGTCCCGGTGATCACGGCGCGATCCGTGGCCCGTCGCTCCACGGGTGCTGCCCCGGGATCGAGTTGCCAACCCGCGGCTTCCAGCGCTTTGAGCACAAGTCCGCACACGACATCGTGGTCGAGTCCACCGGCCGCGGTGATGACCAGTTCCTCCGGACGGTAGTAACGCTGGTAGTGCTCCCACACTGAATCCCTGGGTACGGCCCTGATGGCATCCGGCGTTCCGCCGATGGGGCGCGCCAGGGGGTGGCTGCCAAGGACAGCCTCCACGAACTTTTCGTGGGCGACATCAGTGGGGTCATCGCTGTCCATCGCGATTTCCTCGAGAATGACGTCCCGTTCCTGCTCCAGTTCCGCCGGATCCAGGACGGCGCCCGTGATCATGTCTGCAATGACGTCGATGGCCATGGGGAGGTCGGTGTCCAGGACGCGGGCGAAGTAGCAGGTGCTTTCCTTCGCAGTGGCAGCGTTGGACTCGCCACCAACCTCGTCAAAGGCCGAGGCGATTTCCAAGGCAGTCCGCCTCTTGGTGCCCTTGAACAAAAGGTGTTCCAAAAAGTGCGTGGAACCGTGCTGCCCCTCGGCTTCGTCCCGTGAGCCGACCGCAACCCAGAAACCGATGGTGGCCGAGCGCTGCCCGGGCATTGCCTCCGTGAGGACGCGGACACCGCCCGGCAGGACCGAGCGCCGTACGACGGAACCACCCTCGGCACCATGGATCAATTCGCCGCCGGGAAGTGTCTGTTCCAGCGGCAGGGGTACGACAGTCATCAAGACCTTTCGGGTAAAGGGCAGCGGGGCCGGTGGACCTTCAAGTCCACCGGCCCCGCCGGGTACTTCTCTACAGACTACTCTGCGGAGGCTTCTGCGGCCTCGGCAGGAGCTTCTTCGGCTGCGCCTTCTTCTTCGGCAACGACCGGAGAGAGGGAGAGCTTGCCGCGGTCATCGATCTTGGTGATCTCCACCTGGACCTTCTGGCCCACGGAAACGACGTCCTCCACGTTGTCCACGCGCTTGCCGTTGGCCAGCTTGCGGAGTTCGGAGATGTGCAGCAGTCCGTCCTTGCCCGGGGTCAGGGAAACGAAAGCACCGAAGGTGGTGGTCTTGACGACCGTACCCAGGTAGCGCTCACCGATTTCCGGTACCTGCGGGTTGGCAATGGCGTTGATGGCCGAACGTGCCGCATCGGCAGACGGACCATCGGTGGCGCCAATGTAGACAGTGCCGTCATCTTCGATGGAGATGTCAGCGCCGGTGTCTTCCTGGATCTGGTTGATCATCTTGCCCTTGGGGCCGATGACCTCACCGATCTTGTCAACGGGGATCTTCACTGCGATGACGCGCGGTGCGAACTCGGAGAGCTCATCCGGGGTATCGATTGCAGCGTTGATGACCTCGAGGATGTGGAGGCGGGCTTCGCGGGCCTGCTTCAGGGCTGCGGCCAGCACGGAAGCGGGGATGCCGTCGAGCTTCGTGTCGAGCTGGATTGCCGTGACGAACTCGGACGTACCGGCAACCTTGAAGTCCATGTCGCCGAAGGCGTCTTCGGCACCAAGGATGTCGGTCAGTGCGGCGTAGCGCGTCTGGCCGTCAACCTGGTCGGAAACGAGGCCCATGGCGATACCGGCAACAGCAGCCTTGAGCGGCACACCGGCGTTCAGCATGGAGAGCGTCGAGGCGCAAACGGAACCCATGGAGGTGGAACCGTTGGAACCCAAAGCTTCCGATACCTGGCGGATCGCGTACGGGAATTCCTCGCGGGTGGGCAGAACAGGAACCAGTGCGCGCTCTGCGAGTGCTCCGTGGCCGATTTCGCGGCGCTTCGGGGAACCGACGCGGCCCGTCTCACCGGTGGAGTAAGGCGGGAAGTTGTAGTTGTGCATGTAGCGCTTGCGCGTGACCGGCGACAACGAGTCGATCTGCTGTTCCATCTTGAGCATGTTCAGCGTGGTGACACCCATGATCTGGGTTTCGCCGCGCTCGAAGATGGCAGAACCATGGACGCGGGGCAGAACCTCGACCTCGGCGGTCAGCTGGCGGATGTCCGTCAGGCCACGGCCGTCGATGCGGATCTGGTCCTTGAGGATCCGCTGGCGGACCACGTGCTTGGTCACGGAACGGAAAGCTGCGGAAAGTTCCTTTTCGCGGCCTTCAAAGTCTGCCGCGAGGGCACCCAGGACTTCGTCCTTGAGGGCGTCGGAGGCGTTGTCGCGTTCCTGCTTGTCGGCGATCTGGAAGACGGCAGCGAGCTTGTCGGCTGCGGCTGCCTCAACGGCGGCGTAGGCGTCGTCCTGGTAGTCAAGGAAGACGGGGAACTCGACCGTGGGCTTGGCTGCGCGGGCGGCCAGGTCGGCCTGGGCTTCACACAGCGCACGGATGAACGGCTTGGCCGCCTCGAGGCCTTCGGAAACAACCTCTTCGGTGGGAGCCGTGGCGCCCTGTTCCTTGATGAGCTGCCAGGAGTTGTCCGTGGCTTCGGCTTCGACCATCATGATGGCGACGTCGTCGCCCGCGATGCGGCCGGCAACAACCATGTTGAACACGGCGTTCTCAAGCTGCGAGTGCTTCGGGAAAGCAACCCACTGCGAACCCTGCTCGTCGGCGATCAGCGCAACGCGGACGCCACCGATCGGGCCGGAGAACGGCAGGCCGGAAAGCTGCGTGGACATGGAGGAAGCGTTGATGGCGACGACGTCGTAGAGCTCGTCCGGGTTGATGGCCAGGACGGTCACGACAATCTGGACCTCGTTGCGCAGGCCCTTGACGAAGGCGGGACGCAGCGGGCGGTCCATGAGGCGGCAAGCCAGGATGGCTTCCGTGGACGGGCGGCCTTCACGACGGAAGAACGAGCCCGGGATACGGCCGGCGGCGTACATGCGTTCTTCAACATCAACCGTCAGCGGGAAGAAGTCGAAGCCCTCGCGCGGCTGCTTGCCGGCAGTGGTTGCGGACAGCAGTGCGGTGTCTTCGTCGATGTAAACCATCGAAGCGCCGGCAGCCTGCTTGGCAAGGCGGCCGGTTTCAAAGCGGATGACACGCTTGCCGAACCGGCCGTTGTCGATGATCGCTTCGGAGAACTGGATTTCGGGACCCTCCATGAGAGTCACCTCCGTTTCTGTTAGCGGAAGTCCGCCGCACCAACCCAGGCCTCTTCTTTATTCCTGGCCTGTACGACACCCGGTCATCGATCGAGATCCACGGGCTGACATCGCCTCCGATGTGCATCCCGGGAATCACTACCGAGGACCGCGAATGCGCGATGCGGTTGATTCCTGTTTTTAGTTGTTGAAGAAGGCGGCCCGTTCCACAAGGGACCGGGCCGCCCAAGGCAGACTAGCGGCGCAGGCCGAGACGCTCGATGAGCGAACGGTAGCGGGCGATGTCAGTGTCCTTCAGGTAGGAAAGCATGCGCTTGCGGCGACCAACCAGCGCGAGGAGACCGCGCTGGGTGTGGAAGTCGTGCTTGTGCTCCTTCATGTGCTCAGTCAGATCCTTGATCCGCTGGGTCAGGACTGCAACCTGGACCTCGGGCGAACCGGTGTCGCCTTCAGAGGTTGCGTATTCCTTGATGATGGACTGCTTTACAGCGGCGTCAAGTGCCACGTGAACTCCTAGAGTTGTGCCGTGCTTCCCGATCCAGCGCTGCGCGGACGGGTTGCCTCTGGCGCGTCACCGCACACAAAAGCAGGTCCAGCTGCCACGGACTGCGGCCGGAACCACTCATCAGTTTACCGGCAGGTCAGCAGTGTTGTCGAAAGCAGGGTTCGACGGCGGCCTGCCGCCCAAGGTCTTCAGCGTTCCTCAGCGGCGGGCCAGCAGTTCGTGCGCCTGCGCCACATCGAGGCACATCTGCTCCACGAGTGCTTCGGGTCCCGTATAAGCGACCATGCCACGCAACCGCTGGGTGAATTCGACCGCGACCGTCTGGCCGTAGAGGTCGAAATCCTCCACCGCTTCTTCGGGACGGTCGATGACGTGGGCTTCAACCTGTCTGCTGACGCCATCGAAGGTGGGATTGGAGCCCACCGAGATAGCCGCGGGCCAGCGGGTTCCGGCCTCGTCGATCAGCCATCCGGCGTAGATCCCGTCCGCGGGTACGTACCCTGTGGAGTCATGCGAGAGGTTGGCAGTGGGAAAACCGAGGTCGCGACCGCGTGCGGCTCCGTGGACGACCTCGCCGCGCATGCGGTGGGGGCGGCCGAGGACGGCGGCAGCAGTCACGACGTCGCCTTCGGACAAGGCCTCCCTGACCCAGGTGGAAGAGCAGCGCCGGTCCGTGTCGCCGTCGTGATGGACCGGGAAGCCTCCTGCACCGTACTCATTCACCACCTGCACTCCAAAGCCGAGCCGTTCGCCCAACTCCTGCATGGTGACGACGTCCCCTACGTTCCCGGCGCCGAAGCGGAGATCGTGACCCACCACGACGTGCTTGGCATGCAGGGCGTCAAGGAGGATGTCGCGCACGAACTCGATGGGCGTCATCGACGCAAGATCCAGGGTGTACTTCATGACGAGGACGGCATTGATGCCTGTGTGGCCCAAGGCCTCGAGTTTGTCCTGAAGGCCCATGATGAGCTCGGGAGCAGAGTCCGGGCGGTGCACCTGGGCGGGGTGGGGATCAAAGGTCACGGCCACGGAGGGGATATTGTGCCGCCGGGCGGTGTCCGTCAATTGGGCAAGGACGTGCTGGTGGCCGCGATGGACGCCGTCAAAGTTTCCAATGGTAACGACTGTTGGGCCGAAGTCCTTGGGGACTTCGGTGGGATCGTTCCAGATGTGGACCATCAACCTCGCCTTTTACTGCAGTTATGCGTTCCGTCCGGCATCCTCCCGGCGCCGGAACATTCTAAGGTTACCCGCTGTGGCCGTTCGTCCTTGACGGCCGGCGGCGGTTGAGCCAGAGCAGGCCGAGGATGGGCAGCACCAGCGGAACAAACCCGTAACCACGGCCGAACAGGGACCACACAGTATCGTGCGGGAAAGCCACCGGATCGAACAGGCTCACGGCTCCCACCACCAGGACCCCAATGAGTTCGACGAGGACGGCTGCAAGCGAAACCTTGAACCACGTCCTGCCCGGCTTGGCGAGGGAAACGGTGGCGACAATATAGACCACTGCTGCGAAGGCAGAGAGGACATGCGCCAGCGGTGCCTCGGCAAACTTTGTGGCGATCTGGTAGCCGGCCCGGGCTGTGGCCGAGAGCGCGAACACGGCATACACGGCGATCAGCAGCCTGCCGGGACCTGTGTTCCGGGTGTCCCTGGTGGACTTTTGAGGCTGCCCGTTGACGGCTTCTGTCTCGGTTCCGGTCACGTTGTGTTCTTCCTTCAAGGTCAGTACCAGATCTGGTTCATGCGGGCGGCCATGACGAGTGCGGTGACTCCCACCGCGGCCAGGACGAAGTTGCTCCAACGGGTCCGTTCAAGGATGGACCAAAACACGGCACCCGGTGGAATCATCAACGCGGTGACCAGGTAACCCCAGAACTCCCATGCTTCGCCCGCAATGTGCTCCCCCAGGGCAACGCGGACGATGGAGCCGACGAGGTAGACCACCAAGGCGAGTTCAACGGCGAGGACCGAGAAGATCGTGAGGTCGTTCGGGGCTTTTTTCATGGCGCCGGCCACCACGCAGAGAATCGTGGAAATCAGGCCGACGATGAGGATGGAGTAGAAGTAGCCGTCCATGCCTACGTACCTTGACCTGTTCCGCCGTTTCCTGTGCCGGGCGCAAAGACCAGCACAGGCTTGGCGAAGCTTCCGCTGTCGGCCAAGAGGGCGACCAGTTCTCCGGACGGCGCGAACGCCGCTGCAGGGTTCTCGGCCGTCGCGGCAGCAGGGGTTCCGGCTCCCGGACCCGCGGAAATGCGCCGTCCAAAGGAAATCTCCGTGGTTTCGTCATCGCTCAATTCCCGGTTGGGCATGAGGGACCGCGCGGCCAGTGACATCTCCAGGATCTCCAGTTCCTCAGCGAGTTGCTCCAGGGTACGGGCTTGGTCGATGGTGTATGGGCCCACTTGGGTCCGCCGCAAGGCCGTCAGGTGCCCGCCAACACCCAAAGCGCTGCCCAGGTCCCGGGCGAGTGCCCTGATGTACGTACCTGAAGAACACTCGACGGTGACGTCGATGTCCACTACCCGGCCGCCGTCGAGCCGGTTGATGGCGTGGACGTCGAAGCGGTGGATCACCACGGGACGCGCCGCGAGCTTGACTTCCTCACCCGAGCGGACGCGGGCGTAGGAGCGTTCACCATTGACCTTGATGGCGCTGACGCTGCTCGGTACTTGCTGGATGGGGCCGGTCAAGGCGGCGACCCCACCCGCGATGGCGTCAGCCGTGACGCCGGCCGCGCTGCGGGTTTCCGTGACGTCGCCCTCGGCGTCGTCGGTGATGGTGCTTTCGCCGAGCCTGATGGTGGCGGTGTAGGTCTTGGAGGTGCCCACGATGTAGGTCAGGAGCCGCGTGGCCTTGTTGATGCCCAGAACCAGGACACCCGTCGCCATGGGATCGAGCGTTCCAGCATGCCCCACTTTCCGGGTACCGGCCAGTCGCCGCATCCGGCCAACCACATCGTGGCTGGTCCATCCCTGCGGTTTGTCAACGATCACCAGTCCAGAAAGCACGCTTACCAGTATATCGGTGGCTAGGATTGCTCCCATGCCTGAGCTTGCTGCCCACGTCCGCGATGTCCCCGTCAACCAGATCCGCGAAATCACGGAAGCCGCATGGGCCACTCCCGGCGCAGTGGTCCTCAGCATCGGCGAACCCGGCTTCCCGCTGCCACGGCATGTGCTCGACGCCGGCATCGCGTGCCTCGACCGCGATGAAACCAACTACACGCCGAACGCCGGCATACCCGCTTTGCGGGAGGCCTTTGCGGCCAGGTTCCGTGAGCATCATCACGTCGAGATCGGCGCGGAGCGCGTCTATGTGGTGGCCGGCGCCCAGCAAGGCATACATCTGGCCATGAGCTTGCTCCTGTCCCCCGGCGACGAAATCCTGATTCCCAACCCCGGGTACCCAACGTTCGCCATGACGAGCCGGCTCCTCAACGCAGTGCCCGTGCAGTACCCCCTGTACCCGCAGAACCGGTTCCAACCCCGCATCGAGGACATCGAAGCCCTGATCACACCCCGGACACGGGTCCTGATGTTGAACTCCCCCTCGAATCCCTTGGGTGCGGTTATTACCGAGGAAGCAACCCGCAGGCTCGTGGACCTGGCCGTGCGGCACGACCTCTGGATTATTTCCGACGAGTGCTACGAGGCTTTCACTTTTGACGTACCTCATGTCAGCCCGGCCCGCTTCGACAGCGACGTCCCCGGCGAAGCCCGTGTCTTCACGTCCCTGACGCTGTCCAAGACATATGGCCTGACGGGCCTGCGCATCGGCGCGTTGGTCTGCCCGCCGGGCTTGGAAAAGAAGATGAACAACGTCATGGAATCGATCGTGTCCTGCGTGGCCTCACCGCCGCAGTATGCCGCACTGGCAGCATTGACCGGTCCGCAGGACTACGTGACGGAAGCCCGCAACCATTACCGCAGCAATCGCGACGCGGCTTCGGCTGTTCTTGAAGCCAAGGGGATCCCGTTCCTCGGAGCGCAAGGTGCGTTCTACTTATGGGCGGACGTCTCGCATGTCAGCGGCGGCAACGTCCGGGGCTGGGCGCGGTCGTTCCTGACGGATTCAGGAGTCGCTGTCGCTCCCGGTACGGCCTTCGGGTCGATTGGCGAGGGTTGGATCCGGATTGCGCTCTGCGGGGACCAGGAAAACCTGCTCGACGGCGTCAGTCGCCTTCCTGCCCGTGCCTGACAGCGCCGAGGTGCTTTGGTCGCTTCAGTAGTCCGTGCGTCCGGCGTTGTTGCGCCACGCCTCGAACGGAGACTCGGAGAGGTCCAGCGGGTTGTGTTCCACGGGAAGCAGAGCGGGGTTCGTTCCGGCGAAGTACTCATAGAACACAGCGTCATCAAAGCCTGCACGGGCGGCCCCATGACGGTCGGCGGCGAAGTAGACACGCCCGATCCTTGCCCATAGTGCCGCAGAGAGGCAGAGCGGACACGGCTCGCAACTGGCGTAAAGGATTGAACCGCTGAGGTCGAAATTAGCTGTTTCCGCTGCCGCTCGTCGGATGGCAACAACTTCAGCGTGCGCTGTTGGATCGTTGTCCCGGGTAACCCGGTTGACCCCCTGATGCGCAGTCCCGTCAGGGGTGACCACCACGGCACCGAAAGGTCCGCCGCCGTCGGAAACGTTATGGACGGCGAGCTGGATGGCCTGGTTCAGGAAGTGCTCGCGGTCGCGGGCATCGGGTTCTTGGGCATCGGGATCTTGAAGACTGTGCGCCGGCATGCTCCGATCTTAGCGAGTCCGGGTACGGCAGATGCCCTTTAGAGAAGCTCTAAAGGGCATCTGTGGACAAACACGGAAGGCGTTAACGGTGTGCGTCTTCGTCCAGGTCGTCATCGCCGGAGAGGTCAAGCTCCTCTTCGTCGAAGTCGTCTTCGTCGATCTCCTGCGCACTCTTGTACGGGTCGGCATCGCCGGCGTGCTTGGCGCCTGCGGCCAATGCAGCCACCTCGGCATCACGGCGTTTGGCTTCGCGAAGCAGATCCTCAAGGTTGGAGGCGTTGACCGGTATCTGGTCGGCCACGAATTCGAGGGTCGGGGTGAGGCGGACCGTAATATTGCGGCCCACTTCCTGGCGCAGCACACCCTTGGCCTTCTCCAATGCCTTGGCGGCGTCGGAGTGGGCTACCTCGTCACCGAAGACGGTGTAGTAGACGGTGGCGTGCTGAAGGTCGTTGGTGACGCGGGCGTCCGTGACCGTGATGGCTTCGACGCGCGGATCCTTGATCCTGCGACCAAGTGCCTCGGCGACGACAACCTTTATCCGCTGCGCCAATTTGGCAGCGCGTGCCGGATCGGCCATGTCTTCCTCCTGAAAAGTAGAAACGGGGACGGAACGGGTCCGCCGGGACTTCCCGACGGACCCGTTCCGAGCGGAACCTAGACGCGCGGCTTCTCGCGCATCTCGAAGGTCTCGATGATGTCGCCTTCAGCGATGTCGTTGAACGAGCCCAGGCCGATACCACACTCGAAGTCGGTACGGACTTCAGTGGCGTCATCCTTGAACCGCTTGAGGGTCTCAACGGTGAGGTTGTCACCGATGACCTTGCCGTCGCGGCTGACGCGTGCCTTGGTATTACGGCGGATGATGCCCGTGCGGACGATCGAACCTGCGATGTTTCCGAACTTGGACGAACGGAAGACTTCGCGAACCTCGGCGGTACCGAGCTGAACCTCTTCGTACTCCGGCTTGAGCATGCCCTTGAGAGCCATCTCAATGTCATCGATTGCCGCGTAGATGACGGAGTAGAAGCGCATGTCGACGCCCTCACGGTCGGCCAGTTCGGCCACCCGTTCAGCCGGCTTGACATTGAAGCCGATGATGATGGCGTTGTCCACGGTTGCCAGGTTGACGTCGTTCTGCGTGATGGCACCCACACCGCGGTGGATGACACGGAGCTGAACGTCGTCGTCTCCGACGTCGATCTTGAGCAAGGCATCTTCGAGGGCTTCCACGGCACCGGAGACGTCACCCTTGAGGATGAGGTTAAGGGTGTCGATCTTGCCTTCGGCGACAGCTTGGTCGAAGTCTTCCAGGCTGATGCGCTTGCGGCGCTTGGCCAGCGCAGCGTTGCGGTCTGCCGCTTCACGCTTCTCGGCGATCTGGCGGGCCGTACGCTCGTCAGGCGTCACCAGGAAGGTGTCACCTGCACGCGGCACGTTGGAGAGGCCGAGCACCTGGACCGGACGGGACGGCAGTGCGACATCGAGTGCCTCGCCGTTCTCGTCGAACATTGCACGGACGCGTCCGTGGGCTGTACCGGCCACGATCGTGTCGCCAACCGCCAGGGTACCGGACTGCACCAGGACGGTAGCCACGGAACCGCGGCCCTTGTCCAGGTTGGCTTCGATGGCGATGCCTCGAGCGTCCTTGTCCGGGTTGGCACGCAGGTCCAAGGCGGCGTCCGCCGTCAGGAGGACAGCTTCGATCAGTTCATCGATGTTCAGGTTCTGGCGCGCAGAGACCTCAACGAACATGGTGTCGCCACCGTACTCTTCGGGAACCAGGCCGTACTCGGTGAGCTGACCCTTGACCTTGTCCGGGTTGGCACCTTCCTTGTCGATCTTGTTCACCGCGACGACGATCGGCACGTCGGCCGCCTGTGCGTGGTTGAGCGCTTCCACCGTCTGCGGCATGACGCCGTCGTCGGCTGCGACAACCAGGATGGCGATGTCCGTGACCTTGGCACCACGGGCACGCATGGCGGTGAACGCCTCGTGGCCGGGGGTGTCGATGAACGTGATGTCGCGCGGAGTGCCCTCGTGGATGTGGCTGATCTGGTAAGCGCCAATGTGCTGGGTGATGCCACCGTGCTCGCCGGCCACAACGTTGGAGTTGCGGATGGCGTCGAGCAGGCGGGTCTTACCGTGGTCAACGTGACCCATGACGGTGACGACCGGCGGACGTGCCTCAAGGACGTCGTCGCCTTCGGCGTCGAGTTCGCCCTGGAGGTCGATGTCGAACGAGTCGAGCAATTCGCGCTCTTCGTCTTCCGGCGAAACAACCTGCAGCTTGTAGCCCAGTTCGGCGCCGAGCAGGCCAAAGGTGTCTTCATCCAAGGACTGCGTTGCCGTTGCCATTTCACCAAGGTGGAACAGCACGGTCACGAGCGATGCGGGGTTCGCATCGATCTTCTCGGCGAAGTCCGTGATGGAGGAACCACGGCGCAAGCGGATGATGGTCTCGCCGTCGCCACGGGGTACGGTCACGCCGCCCAGCGACGGAGCACTCATCTGCTCCAGTTCCTGGCGCTTTGCGCGCTTCGACTTACGCTGCTTGCCACGGCCCGCACCGCCCTTGCCGAAGGCACCCTGGGTGCCTCCACGGCCACGGCCGCCCTTGCCGAAGCCACCGCCGGCGGGTGCACCGCCACCGGTACCGGCACCGGGGGCGCCACCGGGACGACCCGGTCCGCCCGGACGGCCGGCACCACCGGGACGGCCTGCGCCACCCGGAGCCGGACGCTCGGTACGGTTGGGCATCATGCCCGGAGTAGGACGGTTGCCGCCGGGACCACCAGCGGGTCGCGGTGCTCCCGGACGCGGCGCACCGGGGCGCGGAGCACCCGGACGCGGTCCACCGGAACCGGCTGCGGGACGGGGACCGCCCGCACCGGCAGCGGGACGGGGACCACCGGGGCGTTCGCCCTCGTTGCGGCCACCCGGACGCGGCATGCCCTGGGACGTAGCAAACGGGTTGTTGCCCGGACGCGGCGGACGTTCGCCGTCGCCGCCACGGCCGCGGGGCATGCCCTGGGACGTAGCAAAGGGGTTGTTGCCCGGGCGGGGACCACCGGGACGCGGAGCCTGGCCGCCCTGGCGTGCCGGAGCCGGCGTCTCAGCCTTGGGAGCCGGACGCGCTCCGGGCTTTGCCTGAACGGGGGTGGATGCTGCCGGAGCAGCGGGCGTCGCGGCAGCGGGTGCAGCCGGTGCCGGAGCTGCCGGAGCAGGAGCCGCGGGGGCCGGAGCCTTCGGAGCTGCCGGGCCGGGTGCCGGAGCAGCCGGACGGGACGCTGCTGGTGCGGCCGGAGCCTTGGGAGCTGCTGCGGGTGCGGCCGACTTTGCAGCTCCTGCGCCCGGGTAGGCGTCGCGAAGCTTCTTCACGACGGGGGCCTCAATGGTGGAAGAGGCGGAGCGAACGAATTCGCCCAATTCCTGCAGTTTGGTTACTGCATCTTTGGAAGTGATACCGAGCTCTTTGGCGAGCTCATGTACGCGGACCTTGGCCACATTTCTCCTGTCTCGGTCCGCACCGAGCCAGGCACGAACCGTCTACTTCTTACTGCGGACCCTCGCCACACATGCGGCGAAAGGGCCCTTTGCAGAGCGCAACAAAGTTGTCATCGTTACGCACTCATCGCTGGGAACTCATCGGGTTTCCATCAGATTTCTGACCCGCTTTCAGGTTTGGACGGTTTTCCTGTGGCGACCGGGGCCTCCACAAGTGGCGTACCCGGCATCAGGTGACGTTCGACGGCGCTTGTTTCGGTAGCGCCCGCAAGGGCCCTTCCGAAGGCTCGCCGCTTGATCGCCAATGCCAAGCACTTTTCGCTGGGGTGCAGCCACGCACCCCGGCCGGCCATCCGGCGTCGAATATCGACCAGGACAGCGGACGAACCGCCGCCTTGGGCGACCAGCCGGAGAAGCTCGGACCGGGAGCCTCGCTTCCGGCATCCGATACAGGTGCGAACGGGCACATGGCCGCGTTCAAGCAGTTCAGCCACGATGTGTCCTTACCTGCCTTACGCAACTTGCGCCGGACCGCCACGATCTGCACATACAGACGAGGCACGCCGAGGCGCGCGGATACCGGATGAAAGCCCGGTTCTATCCATTCTAGCCCCCCGGTCCCGGACAGCCGAAACCGTGGCGCCGCCAGCGCGGCGTATTCCGACGGTCAAGACCGCCGGAATACGCCCCTAGTTGGTCTTTGCCGGGGTGGCGTCGGAGACGATGTCGATCCGCCATCCAGTCAGCTTGGCGGCAAGGCGTGCATTCTGGCCTTCCTTGCCGATCGCCAGGGACAATTGGTAGTCGGGAACCACCACCCTGGCCGAGCGGGTTGCCTCGTCCGTGATGGTGACGGAATTCACCCTCGACGGCGACAAGGAGTTCGCGATGAACGTTGCCGGGTCGTCGCTGAAGTCGACGATGTCGATCTTTTCATCGTTGAGTTCAGTCATCACGGCACGGACACGGGAACCCATTTCACCGATGCAGGCACCCTTGGCGTTGACGCCCGGGGCGTTCGCCTTGACGGCGATCTTGGTGCGGTGACCTGCTTCGCGGGCCAGGGCCACGATCTCCACGGAGCGGTCCGCGATCTCGGGGACTTCCATTTCAAACAGCTTGCGGACCAGGCCCGGGTGTGAGCGCGAAAGCGTGATGGACGGGCCTTTGGCGCCGCGGTGGACATCCACGACGAACGCGCGCAGGCGGCTGCCGTGGACGTACTTCTCTCCGGGGACCTGTTCGGGCGGGGGAAGCAGGGCTTCCACAGACCCGAGGTTGACCTGGATCATGTGCGGGTTGTTGCCCTGTTGGATCATGCCGGCCACGAGCTCGCCCTCACGGCCCTTGAATTCGCCCAGCACGTTGTCATCCTCAACATCGCGGAGGCGCTGCAGGATGATTTGCCGCGCGGTGCTGGCCGCAATGCGGCCGAAGCCGGCCGGGGTGTCCTCGAACTCGCCGATGGCTTCGCCGTCGTCGTCGATCTCGGTAGCCCAAATGGTCACGTGGCCGCTCTTGCGGTCCAGCTCGGCGCGGGCTTTCTCGAATGCCCCGGGCGTCTTGTGGTACGCCACCAGCAACGCCTGTTCGATGGTGGGAATCAGGAGGTCCAGCGGAATTTCACGCTCACGCTCCAGGAGTCTCAGTGCGCTCATGTCAATATCCATTAGGCCTCCTCGGAAGGTCCATTGTGTTCGTCTGCCAGCCCGGCCTCGTGGAGGTGGCTGAATTCAATCTCGACTTTTCCGTGCCGGATCCTGTCGAAAGGAATAGTGATGGGGTCACCCTGCTTGGGTTTCATGCCCTTCTTGACCTCGTGCTCCGGTATCAACGTCACGGCATCTGCCTCCACGGACGCGATGCGGCCCAGGATGTTTTCGCCTTGGATGACATTGACTCTGACCATTCGGCCACGGGCCCTGTGCCAGTGTCGGGGTTCAGTGAGCGGCCGACCGACGCCCGGCGAGGAAACCTCGAGATCGTAGGGCCGGCCGTCGTCATGGGGGTCGTTGTCAAGGATATCGGACAGGCCCCGGGAGACGTCCGCGATAGCGTCAAGGCTGACGCCACCGGTTTCTTCCTGCGGAAGGTCCACCACGACGTGGACGGTGCGGTGGGAACCGGCAACGTGGATGGAAACATCCTCGAGGTAAAGCCTGTTGGCAAGGACAGCCGGTTCGAGCAAAGCTTTGAGCCTGCTCTCTTCCGGGTTGTGGATGGTGGCCGTTGAGTTGGATTCAGTACGGTCCGTTGAAGTCGTGGCTTCCGAGTCACTCACGTTGCCCGCCGCCTCCCGATAGATGTTGTTGTGACTACTAGCCTAACGATTTTCGGGAGCTCATGGTGCACGGAGTTGGCCGCCCACGTGACACCATGGTGTGTTGTGAACGAGCAGGCAAGTGAAAAACGACAGGCACCAGCGTGGGGCCGGGTCCTGCTCGTTTCAGTAGTCGCCCTGCTTGTTGTGGGTACCGGCATAGTCCTTATTCCGCGGGATTCCGGGACTCCCCCGGCCGTTCCGTTCTCCGAGACCGCCCGCACCGAAGCTTTGGCCGGAACCTTGCTGCTCCGCCGGTCCGCAGACTCCTTGGCTGCCGCCGCTGACCCGGGCACCGACGCCAAGGCCTTGGGCGATGCTGTGACATTGCTGACAACCCATGCCCGCGCCCTGCAGGATCCGGCTGCATCCTCCGACACCAGCGCCCCACCGTCCAGCGCTCCACCGTCCAGTGCTGAAACGGCCGGCGAACCGACGCGCGCTTCCTTTGTGGCCGGCCTTGCCACGAGCGGCCGGCAGCGGCTGGACCACGCGCGCGAAGCCGACGGCGGGATCGCGCGGCTGCTCGCCGCCGTCGGGTCCGCCCAACTGCTGGAGGCAGAGAAACTCGCCGCGGCGTGGCAACTGCCTGTACCTTCGCCGACGTCGGGAAGCCCTTCAGGCAGCACGAACACAGCTCCACTACCGGAGGCGGTTCAATGCCCCTCGGTGAGCCCCACCGCGGAGAGCACAGCTGCCACCACGGACGCTGCCCTGGCCGCCACCGTCCGGTCCGAACAGGAAGCGGTGTACGTCTACCAAGTGGCCCTCAAGCGGATCGATGCCGAAGCTGCGGTTTCCGCGGCGAGGGACCTGGCGGTGCACGAGAAACTGTTGCAGAAGGCGGAAGCCCTCACCCGCAGCAATTGCGGCGACGTTCCCGCCCGGGAAGCCGGATATACACTTCCCACGCAGTTCGCCGAGGATCCGGGAGCTGCCTTGGGCACGTTGGAGTCGGACTCCTTGCCGGGATTCGGTGACCTCATCGCTCTGTCTGAGGGCGAAACGCGTGATTGGGCGATCAGCGGCCTGCTGGCCGCGGGCCGCAGAAGCCTTGCCTGGGGTGCCCCGCTGCCCGTGTTACCAGGGTTGGAGCTCGATGCCGATGAGTTGCCGCCCTGGCGACGCCCGGTCCCAGCCCGACACGACAGGCAGGATAGCTAAGCCTATCCATGCTGGCCAAGACAGGCGGCCAGTGCTTGGCTTGAACCATGGCATCCCCGGAAACTGCCACGACCCACGGGAATGAACCGCACCGGGACGACCTCGCCCACCGGTTGAATTGGCTGCGGGCCGGAGTTCTGGGAGCCAACGACGGCATTGTCTCCGTGGCCGCAATCGTTGTGGGCGTAGCCGGGGCCACCACCAACACCGGTAGCATCCTGGCCGCAGGTACTGCCGGCCTGGTAGGCGGTGCGGTCTCCATGGCCTTGGGCGAATATGTCTCTGTCAGCAGCCAGAGAGACACCCAAAAATCGTTGATCGAAAAGGAACGCCGGGAACTCGCAGAACAGCCGGAAGAAGAACTCAGCGAGCTCGCAGCCATCTATGAAGCCAAGGGCCTGACTCCCCGTACAGCCAGGACTGTGGCAGAAGAATTGACGAAACACGACGCCCTCGCCGCACACCTGTCCGCGGAATTGAACATCCAGGAAGAAGACATCGTCAGTCCCTGGAACGCTGCGTTCGCGTCCGCGGTAGCGTTCACCCTTGGTGCCGTGCTTCCCATGCTGGCCATCCTGCTACCACCTCCGGAGATGCGGGTTCCCCTGACGTTCGTAGCGGTCTTGCTTGCGCTCGCCATCACTGGCGCCGTCGGGGCATGGATCGGCGGTGCGCCCAAGTTCAGGGCAGCGGCCAGGGTGGTGACGGGAGGAGCGCTGGCACTGGCTGCGACCTTCACGATCGGCAGCATGCTGGGTGCCAGCGGCATTTTCTAGCCGCGGCGGCGTTTTCGCCATCTGCGTTTGCCACCGCAGAGCTAGGCTGATCGCGTGACCCTTCACGCCATCATTCCGATACCGGGCGATCTGCATGCCCGCTACAACCGCAACTCCGCGGGACGGGACTGGCTGGCCAGCCTCCCCGGGCTCATCGCGGAGGCCCTGGACCGCTGGCAGCTCTCAGTGGACCTCGCGCCCGGGGCTGAGCCGTGGAACGGACATGGCGCCCTGGTTATCCCGGTCCTGCAGAACGGCACTCCAACTGCGCTGAAAATCGCGTACCCGCACGAGGAAGCGCTCGTTGAGCGCCACGCGCTGGCGTTATGGGGTGGCCACGGAGCCGTGCGCCTCCTGGGCGCCGACGCAGCAAGCTGCTCGATGCTCCTTGAACGCCTGGACGCAACCCGCTGGCTCCAGGATGCCCCCTTGGACGAAGCCCGGGACATCTGGGGCGCCATCGTGCGCCGGCTTTCCATCACACCGGATGCCCGCGCCGAATGGCAGGACTTTGAGCACGTCGCGGCCACTGCGGAGCGCTGGAGCGACGAATTGCCCGCCACGTGGGAGCAGCTGGATCGTCCCTTTCCCCGGTGGCTTTTGGAAGCTGCCTTGGAAGTCTGCCAGACCCGTGGGGCCGTGGGCCGACGTTCCGGCACTGATGTTCTGGTGCATACCGACCTCCACTTCATGAACATCCTGGGAGTTCCCGGCGCCGATCAGCCAGGTCGCGGCGACTACCTTGCCATCGATCCCCAGCCCCAGGTCGGCGAAGCCGAATTTGCCGTCGCACCCCTTTTGTGGAACCGGATCAGGGATTTGCCTGCGGCCAGCCCGGCAGAAGGCCTGTGGGAGCGCTGCCGGGACTTCAGCCTTGCCGCCGGCCTTGACCCCGAGGTGGCCAGGCAGTGGAGCATCGTCCGCGAAGTGGACAACGCTCTGTGGTCTGCCGGCAAACCAGGCCATGGGGGCGACCTCGCTCGTTCCCTTTGGGTGGCCAGTACGCTGGCCGGCAGGACTCTGGAGGGGCTGCCCCACGCCCACGAACTTCCCCAACCCGGCGAGGCCGCGGGGTAACCGGCGGCAGGCCGGCTACCGGAAGGTGTCGTTCCAGACGTCCACACCGAGCTTGATAATCAGCGCACCCACCACGATCAGGAAGACGATCCGGACGAAGCCGCTTCCGCGGGCAACAGCCGTCCGGGCTCCAAGGTAGCCTCCGGCCATGTTCGCCAAGCCGAGGACCAGTCCCACTCCCCACAGCAAAGAGCCATGGGGGAGGAAAAAGAGCAGGGCACCGGCGTTGGTGGCCATGTTGACGATCTTGGCCTTTGCGCTTGCTTCGAGGAAGGCGTAGCCCATGGCCGAGACCAGGGCGATGACCAGGAATGAGCCGGTTCCAGGGCCGATGAGGCCGTCATAGAACCCGATCATGGCGCCGATGAGGCATGCGACGACGTAATGCTTGTGGCCGTCATGGCGCAGGGCCGTCAATTCACCGGCGGTGGGCCGCAGGGCAGTGAATATGGCGACGGCGATGAGCGCGACCACGATGATCGGCTTGAAAACGCTGGCAGGCAGGGACGCCGCAAGAATGGCACCACCGAAGCTTCCGGCAAGTGCAATCACCGCCATGGGAACGGCTGTCTTGAGGTCCGGGCCCACCCGGCGGTAGTAGGTCGTGGCGCTCGTGGTGGTACCGAAGATGGAGCCCATCTTGTTGGTAGCCAACGCCTGGACGGGAGTGATTCCCGGCACCAGCAGCAGGGCGGGGAGCTGGATCAGTCCCCCGCCCCCGACTACGGCATCAACCCAGCCGGCAGCGAATCCAGCCACCACAATCAAAATGAGGGTGGTCAGCTGGATGGACTCGAAGCCTGAAATCACCGGTTGCGGACGGCGTTGACCACGTAATCGACGGCCTTGTCCACCGAAATGTTCTCGGCGTCGCCGCTGCGGCGGTCCTTGATTTCCACGACGCCGTCAACGAGTCCACGGCCAACAGCCAGGATGGTGGGCACGCCCAAGAGCTCCGCGTCGCCGAACTTGACTCCGGGTGAGACCTTGGGGCGGTCGTCGAAAATGACGTCCAGGCCGGCAGCCTCAAGCTCGGCTGAGAGCTTTTCTGCTGCCTCGAAGATCTCGTCCCCGCGGCCTACGGCCACCACATGGACATCGGCCGGTGCCACGGCGCGGGGCCAGACAAGGCCGCGGTCGTCGTGGTTGGCCTCAGCCAGGGCAGCAACAGCACGGGTGACACCAACTCCGTAGGAGCCCATGGTGACCACAACCTGCTTGCCGTTCTGGTCCAGGACTTTCAGGTCCAGCGCCTCGGCGTACTTACGGCCGAGCTGGAAGATGTGGCCCATCTCGATGCCGCGGGCCGTCTCCAGGGGGCCCGAGCCATCGGGCGAGGGGTCTCCTGCACGGACTTCAGTGCACTCAATGACGCCATCCCACGTGAAGTCGCGGCCGGCGACAAGCCCGAAGACGTGCTTGCCTTCGAGGTTGGCCCCGGTGACCCAACTGGTGCCGGAGACAACGCGTGGGTCCACGAGGAAGAGCAACTTTGAGGAGCCTTCAAGGCCGAGGACAGCGTTGTCGAGGGAAAGGCCGGGGCCGATGTAGCCCTTGACCAGCCATGGAAGTTTCTTGAGGTCTTCCTCGTTGGCCGCTTCCAGGCCGATCTCGCCGGCGATCGGCAGGAAGGCGCCGATGTTGGCTTCCACGCGCTTGAGGTCCACTGCCCTGTCGCCGGGAACTCCGATCACAACGATCTGCCGCTCACCAGTAGGCAGCGTCACGGCAAGGACCACATTCTTCAGCGTGTCGGCGGCAGTCCAGGCGCCGCCGTCGGCCTCGCTCCGAGCAGCCAACTGGTTGGCTGCGTCCACCAGCGTTTCAATGGTGGGCGTGTTCGGGGTGTCCAAAACCTCGGCGGCAGGCGCGTTGCTGAAGTCGATGTCATCCGGGACCACGGTGGTCACGGCCTCAACGTTGGCAGCATAACCACCCGCGGAACGCACGAACGTGTCCTCGCCGATGTCCGTGGGGAACAGGAATTCCTCACTCTTGGAACCGCCCATGGCACCCGCCGTTGCGGCAACGGGGACAACTTCCAGGCCGAGGCGTTCGAAGATCTTCAGGTACGCGGCACGGTGGGCGGCGTAGCTGGCATCCAGGCCGGCGTCGTCCACGTCGAAGGAGTAGGAGTCCTTCATGATGAATTCGCGGCCACGGAGGAGGCCGGCCCGGGGGCGAGCTTCATCGCGGTACTTGTTCTGGATCTGGTACAGGCTCAGCGGCAGGTCCTTGTACGAGGAGTACAGGTCCTTCACCAGGAGAGTGAACATCTCCTCATGCGTGGGAGCCAGAAGGTAGTCCGCTCCCTTGCGGTCCTGGAGGCGGAACAGGCCTTCGCCGTACTCGGTCCAGCGGTTGGTGGCCTCATAGGGCTCGCGCGGAAGCAACGCCGGGAAGTGGACTTCCTGCGCCCCGATGGCCGCCATCTCCTGGCGAATGACTTCCTCCACCTTGCGCAGGACGCTCAGTCCCAGCGGAAGCCACGTGTAGATTCCGGGGGCTGCGCGGCGGATGTATCCGGCCCGGACCAGAAGCTTGTGGCTGGCAACCTCGGCGTCGACGGGATCTTCACGCAACGTGCGCAGGAATAGATGGGAAAGGCGAAGGACCACGGGTACGTATCCGTTTCTATGGCAGATGTGGCAAAAACAACTGTCTACTAATCTACCGGCTGGCAGCACGACCTCTTGAACGGTGTTTCGAGGCGCTGCTCCAACGCGTCTGTCACAGAAGAGCCACGCCGCCGCGTCCGGAAGCCCCTGGCCGAATCCGGCTGGTCATCCTGCGATGGCGTGGCTCAGCGGCCGGCCGGCCGCAGACTCTGTCCTGGGACTATCTTCCCGTTCCCTCCAGCGGAACGGGATCGCCTGCGACTGGGAAGCAATGGTCACTGCCGAGCTTTTGGGTGGTGCGGCTGCCCTGGGCATCCTTCAAGGTCAAAGTCATGATTCCCCCTGTCACCACCCGCGCCCCAACGACACGGCTAGGGATGAATTTATGTGATTGCGGACACGTTTTCAAGGATGGAGGTTCGCCGCGTGCCCCTTGACCTGCCCTAACGCCGGATCTAGGTTTAATTCATCACTTGGTGAATTAAAGCTCAGCCGGAGGCAATCATGTCCCATGTAGCCATGGAAGCAAAGGGTTTGGAGATCTCGCGGGGTCGGACAAAAATCCTGCGCGGACTGGATTTCACGGTGGAGCAGAGCTGCATTACGGGACTCCTTGGGCCCTCGGGCAGCGGCAAGACAACGCTCATGCGCGGAATCGTCGGCGTGCAGCGGATCACCCGCGGATCGATCTCCGTACTCGGCCGCCCTGCCGGCTCCGCCGGTTTGAGGCGCGACGTCGGATACGTCACGCAGGGCGGCAGCGTGTACGGAGACTTGAGCGTCGAGGCGAACGTCAGGTACTTCGGTGCACTGCACGGCTCGACGGCGGCCGACGTCACCGAGGCGATTGCCGCCGTCGGACTTCAAGCGTTTGCCCGGCAGAAGGCGGGAAACCTGTCCGGCGGGCAGTTCAGCCGCGTCTCGCTGGCATGTGCGCTGGTGGCCCGCCCAAAGCTGCTGGTCCTGGATGAACCGACCGTCGGGCTGGACCCCGTCCTTCGCGCCGAACTGTGGGAGCGGTTCGCCGGCATGGCATCCCACGGGACTACGTTGCTGGTCTCCAGCCACGTGATGGAAGAGGCCTCGCATTGTTCGTCCCTGCTGCTTCTGCGGGACGGACTGCTGCTGGCCCAGCTCACTCCGGCTGAACTGGCTGAGCGTGGGCGCAGCAACGACCTGGAACGGGCGTTCCTGACCATGATCAAGGATGCTGAACGCGGCCAGGCCACCCAACAAGATGTGAAGGAAAGGCGGGTGGCACCGTGAACCCCCGGATGGCCCTTGCGACGACTGCCCGCGTCCTGGGCCAGTTGCGCCACGACCACCGAAGCATTGCGCTGATCCTTGTGGTCCCCGCATTGTTGCTCACGGCCGTCTATTTCCTGTTCGAGAACGAAACGCTTCCACCGGGATTTCCCCGCACGTTCGACCGCGTAGGGCTCATGATGCTCGCCATCTTCCCGTTCGTGGTGATGTTCCTGGTCACCTCCATCACCATGCTGAGGGAGAGAACGTCGGGGACATTGGAACGCCTCCTGACGACCCCCATCCATAAAGCGGACCTGCTCTTCGGCTATGCCCTGGCGTTCTCCATCATGGCCGCGCTCCAATCACTGGTGGCAACAGCAGTTGCGTATTGGATTTTTGATCTCGACATCAAGGGAAGCCCGGGCTTCGTGGTGATGATCGCCGTCATCAACGCAGTACTCGGCGTCGCCCTGGGGCTGTTGTGCTCAGCGTTCGCCCGTACCGAGTTCCAAGCCGTCCAATTCATGCCGGTTGTGGTGGTACCGCAAATTCTGTTGTGCGGACTGTTCGTGGCACGTGACCGCATGAACGATGTCCTCGAGGCAATCTCCGGTGTCCTGCCGCTGACCTTCTCGGTAGATGCCCTCCAGGAGATTGCAGCAAACACAGATGCAACGGACACGATGTGGCAGGACACCGTGGTGATGGGCGGAATCGTGGTGGGCGTCCTCGTGTTGGCTTCCCTGACGTTGCGGAGGCAAACGTCATGAGCCTCCAGCCTTTGCGGAGGGGCCGGAGAAGGGTTGGCGATCACTCCCGCGAAACCATCCTGGCGGCTGCCCGCAAGCTGTTCGCCGAGCAGGGTTTTGACGGCACAAGCCTGCGCCAAGTAGCGCGGGAGGCCTCAGTGGACCCCGCCATGGTGCACCACTTTTTCAAGGGCAAGGACGAACTGTTCGCGTGCAGCGTGGAGTTGCCGGTGGACCCGGCCGAGGTACTTGCCGGAGTGGAGCTCCTGGATCCTGCCGATCGGTCCGAGGCCCTTGTCCGCGCCATCCTGCGGCTGTGGGAAAGCCCTGCGCAGCACGCACTCGTGGCGTTTGCCCGCGGCACCATCGGGTCGAAGACCAAGACGGCCATGCTGCGGGAAGTGGTGACGCGTGCCATCCTGTCCAGGGTCATGGCAGGCGTGCAGGGGTCCGAGGAAGAGGTCCTGCTGCGGGGCAACCTGGTGGCTACGCAGACCGTCGGCCTCATCCTGGTCCGCTACGTGGTGCGTTTGGAACCCCTTGCCTCAGCCTCGCAGGACGACGTTGTGCGTAAGGTGGCACCCAACATCCAGCGGTACCTCACCGGAGACCTGCGCTCCCCCAAGTAAGTAGCAGCACATGCCGTTTTGAGAGCCCAAAACGGCATGTGCTGCTACCTGGTTTTAGTGGCTACTTGATGAGTTCCACAGCCTGGTTGACAAGGTCTGCGGCGCGGGCGACAGCTTCTTGCTCCGTCTTTCCACCATTCGCGAGTGCGTTAATCAGAACTCCGTCTTTCAATCCCCTGACCATGATCATGGATTGCTTACGGCCGTCAGCGAATGATGAGTCGGTACGCAATGCCATTGAGACCGGAGCTGCCAGGGATACCTCGACCGGACGCATCTCCATCGTCACCTTCGTTTCGCCCATGGTCATTGCCATACTCGAACACTCGCTGATCTGGTCCTGCTTTGCAAAGTCCGCCTCCAGGCGATCCTGGTCCAGTCCGGACGCCAAGGACAGTGCGGTTGACGATCCGGCAGCAACGTCCACGCTTGTACCCACTACGCCCTTCACGTTCTCAATCGGGAAGAGGCTGGCCAGCACAAGCTCCCTGCACTGGGCCGGTTCTATAGCGGCGCCTTCGAACATTGCCTTGCTCTGCTGTGCCGTCCCGGCCATATCTGCCATAGACATCACCGCAAGCTGCAGTCCGTTGTCGTCACGAAGTTGGACCATGATGGCCGTCAGCTCATCCACGGTGTAGTCCTTGACCGGCGTCGGAGTCGGCGTAGGTGTCGCCGTTTCGCTGGCGGGAGCCGAGGCGGCTTTCGTGGAAGCACCGGAGCCGCCACAGGCGGTAAGGCCCATGACCAGCAGTCCCGACACGGCAAATCCGCGCAGAGCGTTCTTATTCATTTGTTCCCCAAGGAAGTCGAGTGATTCGTTGGCGCATGCCAACCGGGACAAGACTACAAGTAAGTAGCAGAAGATGCCTTTTTGAGCGTTCAGAACGTGCTTAACTGCGACTCAGTTGGGAGGGCCGAAGCGGGTCTAGAACAAGACGGTCGCGAACGTGCCGACTTGCTCGAAGCCCACCCTTTCGTAGGTAGCCCGCGCCTTGGCGTTGTAGTCGTTGACATAGAGGCTCGTCACCGGAGCGTATGTCCGGGAAAGATTGACGACGGCGGCCATGTAGCCGGCGCTCTGGTGGAGTCCACGCATTTCCGGGTTCATCCAAACGCCCTGCACCTGGGTGACGTCCGCGGTGACGGCACCCAGCTCAGCCTTGAAAACGACCGTTCCGGCTTCGTCGATGTGGACCAGGGAGTGTCCTTGACGGATAAGTCCTGCTACCCGCCTGCTGTAGAAATCATGACCGCCCAGGAAGGGCGAGTAGCCCACTTCTTCTTCGAACATGGCCGCACATGCCGGGAGGATGCGGTCGAAATCAGCCATGGTTCCAAAGGTAAGCCGGGGGTTTGCTTCGATGGACGGTTTCCCGGAAAGGCTCAGGAGGGGTTGCCTGGAACGGACTTCGTGGGCAAAGTGGCCCAATTGTTCGAAGCGGGAGTAGAGGGCAAGGACGGTATCGGCGGGGCCAAAGATCGAGGCATATCGCCTGCCGGATTGGTGGGCGGCCGCGGCGACGTGCCCGGCAAACTCGGGATCAAGCTGGACCGGGACGAGGTTGGCCCCGGCCCAACATGCTCCGAGGAGGGTCTCGTCGTCAAACACGCCAATGACGCTGGCGCCACCACTGGTGGGGGCAGCAGTTCCGACACTGTCCAAGTGCGCCAGGATGAAGACGTTGGACACGGGGTCTTCACCCGCAAGCGCGCGAAGGGCCAGGGTGTCGGCACCGCCGAGCACCCTGACGCCCAGGCCTGTCTCGTTACGAGACGCTAACCACGGGGCTACCCTTGACAGCATCTTCGCCATCGGCCTCCCCCATCTCTTCAGCGATTCGCATCGCTTCTTCGATCAGTGTCTCAACAATTTGGCTTTCGGGCACAGTCTTGATGACTTCGCCCTTCACGAAAATCTGGCCCTTGCCGTTGCCCGATGCCACGCCGAGGTCCGCTTCGCGGGCTTCACCCGGGCCATTGACGACACATCCCATGACGGCGACGCGCAGCGGGATTTCCATGCCCTCGAGACCGGCAGTGACCTGCTCGGCCAGCGTGTACACATCTACCTGGGCGCGTCCGCAGGACGGGCAAGACACGATTTCCAGTTTGCGTGGGCGAAGATTCAAGGACTGCAGGATCTGGTTGCCCACCTTGATTTCCTCCACGGGCGGTGCCGAGAGCGAAACTCGGATGGTGTCACCGATACCCCGCGACAGGAGCGCGCCGAATGCCGTGGCCGACTTGATGGTTCCCTGGAAGGCCGGGCCGGCTTCAGTCACGCCCAGGTGCAGCGGCCAGTCGCCCTTTTCCGCGAGCATCTCATACGCCGCCACCATGACCACGGGGTCGTTGTGCTTCACGGAGATCTTGAAGTCATGGAAACCGTGCTCTTCGAATAGAGAGGCTTCCCAAACGGCCGACTCGACGAGTGCCTCCGGCGTTGCCTTGCCATACTTCTTCAGGATGCCTGGCTCCAGCGAACCTGCATTGACGCCGATACGGATGGACGTGCCATGGTCCCGGGCCGCTGCAGCGATTTCCTTCACCTGGTCATCGAACTTGCGGATGTTGCCGGGGTTTACGCGGACCGCGGCGCAGCCTGCCTCGATGGCGGCGAAGACGTACTTCGGCTGGAAGTGGATGTCCGCGATCACCGGAATCTGCGATTTGCGGGCGATGATGGGCAGTGCCTCGGCGTCATCTGCGGACGGGCAGGCAACGCGAACAATGTCACAGCCGGAAGCCGTCAACTCCGCGATCTGCTGCAGGGTGGCGTTGATGTCCGTGGTGGGTGTGGTGGTCATGGACTGCACGCTGATTGGCGAGTCGGAACCTACGCCAACGGACCCAACCTTGATTTGCCGCGTCTTGCGGCGTGGGGCAAGGACTGGTGGAGGGGCAGATGGCATTCCCAGGCTGACCGAGGTCACGTGGACTCCTTGGGTTGGGGTGGATCTTGTGGTGGGGCGCCAGGACTAGGACGCGTGGTCGGCCAGGACGCCGATGATCGGGGACCATTCGGTGGTGCGGATACCGGCGATTGCGCCGGCATCTGCGAACGGATCCTGCTTGAGGAGGTCATTGAGTTCGGCTTCGTCCGCGGACTTGAAGATCAGCAGCGCGCCGGCGCCGTCACCGTAGGGGCCGCTCGCCAGCAGCTTGCCCTCTTCAGCCAGATCGCCCAGCCAGGCACGGTGAGCGGGGCGGGCTTCGTCGCGGAGGGCGCCGGAATCGGCAACATATACGTACTCAACAGCGAAAACAGTCATGGTGCTAGCCTATCCCGATGCACCGGGTGATCCCCCATCGTCAGCGGATCACCTTGCCTTTGCAGTGGATGCCTACCCAAAGATATTCACCGGCTTAACGATGTCGGCGTAGATCAGCAGCGCGCCCATGGCCATCAACAGGGCAGCCACAACGTACGTGGCCGGAAGCAGCTTCGCGATGTCGAAGGCTCCGGGGTCCGGCTTGCCACGCAACTTCGCCACCCGCCGTCGTAGTCCTTCATACAGCGCGCCCGCAACGTGGCCGCCGTCCAGCGGCAGGAGGGGGATGAGGTTGAAGATCGCCAACGCGAAATTGAGCCCTGCAAGCAGCCCCACCAGTGCACCTACGCGGGCCTTCAAGGGAATCTCTTCCATTGCGGCCACCTCGCCGGCAACCCGCCCCACGCCCACCACGCTGATGGGACCGTTGGGATCGCGGGGCTCCTCGCTGAAGGCAGCCTTGGCCACGCCCGCCACCCTTGCCGGCAGGTTGAGTATCACGCCTGATATCTGCTTGATGTTCTCCCCCGCCATGGGGAGCACGGACGACGCCGGTTGGGGCACAAGGTCGCTTTGGGCACCGATGCCGAGGAAGCCTACTTCCTGGTACTTCAACACGCCGTTTGCGTCCTGTTCGGGACGACCGTCAGAACCAATGACCGGCCGGGAGGTCAGCACAGGCGTCACCGTGGTGGATACAGCTTCGCCGCTGCGCTCCACCGTGATGGGAACTTCCCGCCCCGCAGAAGCCCTGATCCAGCCCGTCAGCTCATCCCAATCAGTGACGGGCTTCCCGTCGAAGGACGTGATGGTGTCGTTCGGCTGCAGCCCTGCTGCGGCCGCGGGTGTCGGCTTGCAGTCGGCGGAGTCCGGATCGACGGTCTCCCCCGCGGCTACCTGGCACTTCGAAACGTCGGCGATGGTGGTGGTTGCCGTGGCCACGCCGAAACCCATGAGAAGCACCGCCGTCAGAACCAGCCCGATGAGCAGGTTCATGGCCGGCCCCCCGAGCATGACAATGATCTTCTTCCAAACGGGCAGCTTGTAGAAGACCCGGTTTTCGTCCCCGGGACCAACTTCCTCATGCGCTACCGAACGGGCCTCTGATGCAAGGGTTTGGAACATCCCGGTACTGGACGGCCTGACGCCACCGTCGTCCTTGTTGGGCGGGTACATGCCGATCATGGCGACGTAGCCACCCAGCGGAAGGGCCTTGAAGCCGTACTCGGTTTCCCCTCTTCTCCTGGACCACAGGGTGGGGCCGAAGCCGATCATGTACTTGGTTACCCGGACTTTGAAGAGCTTCGCAGGAACGAGGTGGCCGACCTCGTGAAGGGCGATGGAGACGGCTACGCCGAGAGCGACGAAGACGACTCCGAGGATGAAAAGGAGGACGGGACTCATGCCGGTGGGACTGCTTCCATAGGAGGTGTGCCAGCTACAGGGTGCTGGTGGCTAAACGATCGTGGGTACGGGTGCGTGCCCAACTCTCAGCATCCAATACCGACTCCACCGTCAGCTCCGAGGATCCTGAATGTTCGCTGAGGACGGACTCCACTGTGTCCACGATGTCCGTGAACCTGATGCGTCCTGCATGGAACGCCTCAACAGCTTCCTCATTGGCGGCATTGAAGACAGCCGGGTAGGTGCTGCCTTGCTTTGCGGCATCCTTGGCGAGGTCGACCGCGGGGAACGCAACAGAGTCAAGGGGTTCGAAGGTCCAACTGGTGGCCTGGGTCCAGTCGCAAGCCTGGGCGGCACGTGGAACGCGGTGGGGCCACCCCAGGCCCAAGGCGATGGGGAGCCGCATATCCGGAGGCGATGCCTGCGCGATGATGGATCCGTCCACGAACTGGACCATTGAGTGGACGACGGACTGCGGGTGGACCACGACGTCGATCCTGTCCAAGGGAACATCGAAGAGCAAGTGGGCCTCGATGACTTCAAGGCCCTTGTTCACCAGGCTGGCCGAGTTGGTGGTGACCATGAGGCCCATGTCCCAAGTAGGATGCGCCAACGCTTCCTGCGGTGTAACACTGTGAAGCTGCTCCCGTGTCCGTCCTCGAAACGGTCCCCCCGAAGCGGTGAGGATCAACTTCTCCACTTCCGGGGCTGAACCTGAGCGCAAACACTGGGCGATCGCCGAGTGCTCCGAATCAACAGGCACAATTTGCCCCGGCTGGGCCGCGGCCTTCACCAAGGCGCCCCCTACGATCAAGGACTCCTTGTTGGCGAGCGCCAGCGTGGCGCCAGAGCCAAGGGCAGCGAGCGTAGGCGCCAAACCGATGGAGCCCGTGATCCCGTTGAGGACGACATCGCAGGAGATGGCGGCAATCTGCGCGGAGGCATCAGGGCCAACGAAGATTTCGGGCGCGAAGTTGCGGAGCCCGGCTTGTGATGCGGCCTGATCGATCAACTGCCGCAATGCCCCGGCATCGCCGCGGGCAACGCCGACAGCCTGCACGCGCATCTGCACCGCCTGCCGGGCGATCAGGTCCACGTTGCCGCCGCCCGCGCTCAGGGCCACCACTTCAAAGAGATGCGGGGCGGCCTCGACGACGTCAATCGCCTGTGTGCCGATGGAACCGGTGGACCCGAGGATGACGATCTTGCGCGGCTGCATTGCTTAAGTATCCCAGCCCCCACAAGCCACAGCGAACGCCACGGCACCGTAAGTGGAAAACCGGCACCGCCACTCCTTGACCGCGAATCGCTCCCGCGTAACGTGGAAGTCGTGGAGTGGCTCGCCTGGTTTGATGCGCGGGACTTTGAATTCGCCCGGCAGGTCCTGCAACGCGGCACGGCCGCGCTCTATCTGGTTGCGTTCCTCTCCACCATGAACCAGTTCCCCGCCCTCTTGGGCGAGCGCGGCTTGCTTCCGGTACCTGCCTTCCTGGACATGGCCCGCCGTCTCGCCCGTCCTACCGTGTTCCAGTGGCGCTATTCGGATGCCCTGCTGCGGACGGTGTGCGGGGTGGGCATCGGCGTCTCCGCCCTGTTGCTGGTTGGCCTCCCGCAAACCGGCCCTCCTTGGGTGCCCATGCTGGCCTTCCTCGCCCTGTGGATGCTGTACATGTCGATCGTGAACGTCGGCCAGACGTTCTACGGGTTCGGCTGGGAGATCCTCCTGCTTGAGGCCGGTTTCACGGTGGCTTTCCTCGGTTCGGACCAGACTCCCCCGCCCACCACCATCCTGATCCTGATCGTGTGGCTGGTCTTCAGGCTCGAGTTCGGTGCCGGCATGATCAAAATCCGGGGGGGCCGCGAGTGGCGCGATATGACGGCCATGTTCTACCACCATGAGACGCAACCGATGCCCGGGCCGTTGAGCCGCCAAGCACACCTTTTGCCGCGCCCCCTGCACAAAGTGGAGGTGGTCGGCAACCATTTCGCGCAGCTCGTAGTGCCGTTCTTCCTGTTCGCTCCACAGCCTCTGGCGAGCATCGCTGCCGCCATCATTATCGTGACCCAGTTGTGGCTGGTGGGAAGCGGCAACTTTGCCTGGCTGAACTGGTCGGCCATTGTCCTGGCCTTCGCTGCCGTCAGTGACCCGGTGGCCCACGCCGTTTTTCCCTTCATCCCGCTCGAGTGGCACCGTGGCGCGGAGACCCCGGTGTGGTGGCTCGCCGTCGTACTTGCCGTGACGGTGCTGCTGCTGGTCCTCAGCTACCGCCCGCTGCTCAACCTTTTCTCACGACGGCAACTCATGAACGCCAGTTTCAACCGTTGGCGGCTGGTCAACGCGTACGGCGCCTTCGGCACGGTGACCAAGCAACGGATCGAGATCGTGGTGGAAGGCACCTTGGATGAGGAACCCGACGCCCCCGACGACCGTTGGCGGGAATACGGCTTCAAGGGAAAACCAGGCGACGTCCGGCGATTGCCCCGGCAGTGGGCGCCGTACCATCTTCGCTTGGATTGGCTGATGTGGTTCCTGCCGCTGCGAACGGTCCATGAGGACTGGTTCTACGCTTTCCTGGACAAGCTCCTGCAAGCCGATCCGCCCACGCTTCGGCTGCTTCGCCATGACCCGTTCGACGGCGGGAGGCCGCGTTGGGTGCGTGCCCGCAGCTACCTTTACCGCTTCGCGAGCCGCGCGGAGTTCCGCGAAACCGGCGAGAGGTGGGTGCGGATTCCGCTGTATGACGCCATTCCACCGTTGTCACTGACGCCGCGGCGGCATTGGCTGCGTTAGCAACCTGTGGGCCCTACACAGCTGTGCCGGACAACTCCTTGTCCTCCGTCACCCCGGCCCTTTTGGTGCTGCGCTTCCCGGGCGTGGCGGCCGTGACGTGGGCCTTTCGTTCCACGGATTCGGCAGCGATATATAGGCCTTCGCGGTTCAAATGCCGTGAATAGCTGGAGTCGAGGTAGAGCGTCGGAAACGAATCTTCGCTGTTCATCTCGGCAGCCTTGGCCAGTAATGCGCTGTACAGGTACTCCTTGACAGCACCGGCCCCGGCGCCGCCGCCATAAACATAGGCGACTTCCGTCGTCGCACCCACCACAGCCAGAACCCTGCCGAATTGTTCTGCGACCTCCTTGGCAAAGAACATCGTTTCCTCGTCGACGAAACCCATCACCCGCTCGTAGAAGTTGCGCTTGAGGGCGGACGGTCCTGCGTGAAGGTACTCGGAGAGCTGCTTTCTGGAAGTGAAACCGGATTGGAATCCACGGTCGCGCATGGCTTTCAGGGCATCAGTGAGGACTGTGCCGTAACCCTTCTTGAAGGTGGTGGACGCATCGGCGTTGAACTGCCCCGCCGTGAAGACCGGAAAGTTGACGGTGCCTTCGCCGACATCGATACCGATGGTGTGCTGTGCCGCCAGGACATCGCTTGACGTGATTCCCTCCAACGCCAATCCGCGACGGCGGACATCGGCCAGCATCGCATCCATCAGCGGGGCACCTTGGGCGGTGATGGCGTACTGCGCAGAGGCGCCTTCAGGGATGACCTGCACATCCATGAACCGCAACTTCACTGTCACCGGCGTTTCGAAGTTATGGATGGTAACCGTGTGGATGCCGCTCATGAATTCGCTGGCGTAGCTGGTCCTGTGCGACAGGTACTCGTTGATCGGCAAGGCAAGTGCGACCCTCGCACGCACGCTCAGGGCTTCATCCACGGGAGGTAGGGATCCATTGTCGCGTACATGGTCGCGGAGGGCTTTCGCTGCAAAAGCCCCCATGACGAGGATCTTGCTCAACTCCTGCTCGGCTTTGCTCCTGTGCCCGATGACGTCGAACTCTTCGAAAGCCCCCGGTGCGCTCAACGCCCTGACACCAAACAACCGGCGATACTGGTCACCGATCAGCGGCGACGAAAAGCTCACGTCCAGCTCGTTGTAGAAATTACCTTCCATTCGCCCGGGCGCTTCCCGGTCCGGCGCTGGAAGCGCGTTGGAGCGGGTAATCAAGGCAACGCCGCTGGGGAGGTCGATCACGTCGGCCTCCCCGGCATCGGCGCCAAGAGGCCCGCGGATGAGCCCCTTGACGTAGCCGTTCCCGACATCGATGCCGCCCGTGAGATTGGTCGAAATAGTCATGCAATATCCTTCGTTCAAGTGATTGGGTAGTACGGCTCGAGGAGGCCTTTATCGCCGCAGTTGGGTGAAGAGGTCGTTGACGTCCACCTGCGCGACTGATGGTTGCAGGACCTCTTGTTGCCGCACCCCGCGGGGTGCTTGTCCAGGAGCCGCCGTGGGGCCGGCTTCCATGTGGCGGGTACCGTGCGTCGGTTCATGCGCGGGAACGTCCGGCGCCTGGCTTGGCGCAGGGAGCGGCAGGACAGGCCTGTTAACGATGTCCACATAACCAAACCGCTCGATACTGGCCCGGATCAGCATGCGTATGGACATCGACTGGTTGTCCTGCAATTCCATCCAGGCAACCACCGCCTCATCTGCGTGGGGCACGTTCAGGCGGTAGCGACGGGGCGGCTGCTTGGCTGCCCCCTGGTTGTGGGGATCGGGCACGAGGGTCTCCTTAGCCGGTTTCCGTCCGGGCCGTTACACGACCCGGAATTGAACCTCCAATGGGCTGTTCGCAGAAGCGATGTCCCAAGGAACCGGACAAACACGGACCGCTCACAACCCATACGTGGCCGGAGTCCCCCAAACGTGACGACAGGTGCGGGCCCAGGTCAGCGGCGTTGTGTCCGCGCCGCGTTTCTCCATAGGACGCTCGTGCGTGGCGCCGCCGTCGACTCCCTCACCACGAGGTGGGTGGCGAGTTCCACCCGGCGGGAGTCAACTTCTTCACCGCGGACCTGGCGCAACACGAAGCTGAGCGCGGAGCGACCCATCTCCTGGAGGGGCTGGGAAACGGATGTCAGTGGCGGAACGGATTCTTCAGCCTGGTGCGTGCCGTCAAAGCCAACCAGGCTCATCTCCTCCGGTATGCGGACGTCCTGCCGTCGCGCCTCAGCGAGGACACCCAGCGCAATGCTGTCGCTGGCGGCAAAAATCGCCGTGGGCGGATCTTCGAGCGCGAGCAGTGCCTTCATGGCCTTCACGCCGTTCTCCGGCCGGAATGGTCCGGACGATACGTACTCGTGGTCCACGGTGATGCCTTCCGCCATGAGGGCGGCCATGTATCCATGGAGCCGGGCCTGACTGCATTCCGCTGCAGCGGGCCCGCCGATGTAGGCAATGCGCCGGTGCCCCAATTCCAGCAAGTGTGTCGCAGCCGCCTTGCCGCCCGCCCAGTTGCTGGCTCCTACGCTGAAGACGTCCAGGGCCGGCGGATTAAGCGGGTCAATCACCACCATCGGAATCTGCCGGCGTTGAAAGGCCCGCAGTTGCGCTGAGTCGAAGGCGGATGTGACCACGATCATGCCGCTCCGGCGTTCATCGATCATGCGCTGGGCCCGCTCCTCGGGACTGACCGGCGGCCCCACCTGACGGCTGGTGACGGAGAGAATCACCTCGACGTCGGCAACGGACGCCTGCTCCAGCACCCCGTTCAGGACTTCAACGGAATACGCGGAGTTGAGCGAGTCAAACACGGCTTCGACCGTGCTGGCGGCCGGGAGGCTTTTTCTCTGGAGTGGTGACCGGTAACCGGTTTTCTCCAGAACGGCAAGGACGCGGGCGCGGGTCGCCTCCGCCACATCTTCGCGACCGTTGACCACTTTGGAGACGGTTGGGGTGGACACTCCGGCCTCCTTGGCCACTGCGGCCAGCGTCAGCTTCGACGGTTTGGTGCTGGTACTCATGTCCCCCGGCTTTCGAAAATTTTCTGTTGTTTCGATAATGCACCGGAACGCGCACCCTGGCAAGACGCGATCGAGAACAGCTAAAACAAGGGCTTGACGTCGCCACAATTCGCCTTTAGTTTATACCGTGATCTAAATCACCGGAGCGAAATATTTCGATAATTTTGTCTCTCGCACTCTGTTCATGCGATTACCCATGGAGAAGCAATGAAGCAATTCCAGTCGTCCCGGCGTTCCTTTCTGGCCCTCGCTGCCCTGACGCCGTTCGCCGCCATGGCCACCACAGCCTGCGGCACATCGGGGCCCGGAGGAACCGGCTCAGGCGCCGGTGCCAGCATGTGGTTCCTTACGGGAGAGCCCAACCAGACCACCATGCAGAAAGCCGTGGATGCCTTTGGCTCAGCGAACCCGGACCACAAGATCACCGTCACCTACTTCCAGAACGACGCGTACAAGACAAAGATCAAGACCGCCATCGGTGCCGGCCAGGCTCCCACGATCGTCTATGGATGGGGCGGCGGCGGCCTGAAAACCTACGCCGAAGCCAACCAGGTTGAAGACCTGACAGCGTGGTTCGACGCCAACCCGGACCTCAAGAACAAGTTCTTTCCTTCGTCATTCGGCGCAGCGACGGTCAACGGAAAGATCTACGCCCTGCCCAACCAGTACGTCGCTCCGATCGTGTTGTTCTACAACAAGGAACTCTTCGCGAAGGCCGGGGCAGAGCCGCCCAAGACGTGGGACGACGTCATGTCCTTGGTGAAAACCTTCAATGACATGGGCGTCGCACCGTTCTCCCTCGGCGGCCAGTCGCGCTGGACATCGATGATGTGGCTGGAGTATCTGCTGGACCGCATCGGCGGGGCTGAAGTCTTCACCGCCATCTTTGAAGGCAAGCCTGATGCGTGGTTGCACCCGGCTGTGATCGAAACCGGGACCAAAATCCAGGAACTGGTCTCAGCCGACGGTTTCATCAAGGGATTCTCATCCATTACGGCTGACTCCAAGGCGGACCAGGCTCTGCTGTTCACCGGAAAAGCAGCCATGATGCTCCATGGATCCTGGACGTACGGGGCCATGAAGAAGGAGGGACAGAACTTCGTCCAGGATGGAAAGCTCGGCTTTGCCCGGTTCCCCACGATCCCGGGCGGCAAGGGCGACCCCAAGAACGGTGTAGGCAATCCGGCACAGTACATGTCCATCTCGTCCAAGGCCACGGACAAGGAAAAGGAAACCGCCAAAAAGTTCTTCAAGGAAGGCATCCTGACCGACACCGTCATTGACGCCTACATCAACTCGGGGTCCGTTCCGATTGTCAACGGGATCGAGGACAAGCTGGCCTCATCGCCGGACAAGGACTTCCTGAACTTCGTCTATGACTTGGCAAAGAACGCACCCAGCTTCCAGCAGTCCTGGGACCAGGCCCTGAGTCCTACAGCTGCGGAAGCGCTCTTGAACAACATCGACCAGCTTTTCCTGAAGTCGATCACCCCGCAGCAGTTCGCCGAAAACATGAACGCAACGCTGGGCAAATGAGCACGTCAACACAGGCACGTCCCGCCGCTCCCACACAACAAACGGCCAAGGCCGGAGCCAGGAGTTCCCCGCTGGCCTGGTTGACCCTTCCGGCGCTGGTGTTCTTCCTGGTCTTCGCCGTTGTACCCCTTGTTGGCGTCCTCATCCTGAGCTTCGCCAACTGGGACGGCATCGGGGCGATCGGCGCAGCCGGCATGGGCAATTGGACGTCCGTCCTTGCCGACCCCGAACTGTACAACGCGCTGGGGCTCACTTTCATGATCATGATCGCTTCCTGGCTCGTCCAGACGCCGATCAGCCTGCTGTTGGGAGTCTTTACAGCGGGAAGCCAAAAATACCGGGCAGCCCTTGCGGTGCTGTACTTCCTGCCTCTCCTGCTGTCGTCGGCCGCTGTGGCGATCGCCTTCAAAGCGCTCCTTGATCCGAACTTCGGATTGGCCATGGGACTTGGCCTGCCCTTCCTTGCACAGGACTGGCTCGGCGTGCCGCAACTGGCCCTGGGCCTGGTGATCTTCGTCATCGCGTGGCAGTTCGTTCCCTTCCACACGCTGATTTACCAAGGCGGCGTACGGCAGATCCCCAAGTCCCTCTACGAGGCAGCGCAGATTGATGGAGCGGGCACCATCAAGCAGTTCTTCCACATCACTCTGCCGCAGTTGAAATACACCATCATCACCTCGTCCACGCTGATGGTTGTGGGTTCATTGACCTACTTCGACCTCATCTTCGTCCTGACCGGGGGCGGCCCGGGGAACTCCACCCGCATCCTTGCCTTGGACATGTACTTACGAGGTTTCCGGGCCAACCTCATGGGACCGGCAAGCGTCATCGCGGTGATTCTTGTGGTCATCGGCCTGGCCCTTGCCCTGTTCCTGCAACGCCTTGGCGGCAAGGACAAGCAGGGCAGCCAATTGGAAGGAATGTAGCGTGAGCACCGTACTGGCCAACCAGCAGGAAACGCCCAGCCCCGGTTCCGCAGCCATGCCGCCGGCAAACGGCCAAAGCATGGGATCGCGGTTGAGACGCCTCAACATCCCCGGCGGGCTGGGCGGGTGGATCTGGTTGGCGATCATCATTATTCCCGTCTACTACATCGTCATCACCAGCCTCAAGACATCAGAGGGCTACTTCGGCCAGAACCCCTTGGCGCCGCCGCTGTCCCCGACCCTTGAGAACTACCAACTGGTCCTGGAGTCCAACTTCGCGACGTACTTCATGAACAGTGCGATCGTCACTCTCGGCGCAGTCATCCCCACGGTCCTGGTCTCCTTCATGGCAGCGTTCGCGATCGTCCGGGGTGGCGGCAGGTTCCTGAAGCTGGTCAATGGCGTGTTCCTGATGGGCCTCGCAATTCCACTGCAGGCAACCATCATTCCGATCTACTTGATGATCATCAGGTTGAACCTGTACGACAGTCTCCTGGCCATCATGCTTCCGTCCATCGCCTTCGCGATTCCGCTGACGGTCCTCATCCTGTCCAACTTCATCCGCGATGTTCCCAACGAGCTCTTTGAGTCGATGCGCCTGGACGGATGCAGCGAGTGGCAGACCATGTGGCGGCTTGCCCTACCGCTGACCCGCCCGGCGATCGTCACCGTGTCCATCTACAACGGCTTGCATGTTTGGAACGGGTTCCTGTTGCCGTTGGTGCTGACCCAGAGCCCGGACCTCCGGGTCCTCCCACTGGGATTGTGGACCTTCCAAGGTGAGTTCAGCGTCAACATCCCGGCCGTCCTGGCTTCGGTGGTCCTGAGCACGCTTCCCATCCTGGTGCTGTACGTAGTAGGACGGCGTCAGCTCCTGAGCGGCCTGACCGCCGGATTCAGCAAGTAGAGCCGGATTCGGCAAGTAGAAAGGACTCACAGATGACGCAACAGAAACCGCTCCGCGTAGGGATGGTCGGTTACGCCTTCATGGGCGCTGCCCACTCCCACGCATGGCGCACCGCGCCGCGCTTCTTCGACCTGCCCTTGGCGCCGCAGCTCACCGCGGTGGCGGGCCGGAATGAAGAAGGAGTCCGGGCAGCGGCAGCCAAGTACGGTTGGGAATCCGTGGAAACGGACTGGCGCGCCCTGATCGAGCGCGACGACATCGACCTCATCGATATATGCACGCCAGGCAACACCCACGCCGATATTGCCATCGCAGCCCTTGAAGCGGGCAAGCATGTCCTGTGCGAAAAGCCGCTGGCCAACTCCGTGGAGGAAGCCGAAAAGATGACGCTCGTGGCTCAGGCAGCAGCGGCGCGGGGAGTACTGTCCATGTGCGGCTTCAGCTACCGCCGCACCCCCGCCCTCGCATTGGCCAAACGGATGGTTGACGAAGGCCGGCTGGGCGACATCCGGCACGTCCGTGCGCAGTACCTTCAGGACTGGCTCTCGGATGCCGATGCTCCCCTCACTTGGCGCCTTGATAAGTCCAAGTCGGGTTCGGGCTCCCTCGGCGACATCGGCGCCCACAGTATCGATGCAGCCCAGTGGATCACCGGACAAAACATCACCGGAGTCTCCGCCTTGATGGAAACCTTCGTCAAGGAGCGACCGGTGGGTGGCGACTTCGTGGGACTTGGCGGCCACGGCGGCCCGGACGGGCCCAAGGGCCCGGTCACTGTTGATGACGCCGCGTTGTTCACTGCCCGCTTCAGTGGAAAGAACGACGGCGGCACTGGTCCCGTCGGCATCTTCGAAGCAACCCGCTTCGCGCTGGGCCGCAAGAACGCAATGCGACTGGAACTGAACGGCACCAAGGGTTCGGTGGCCTTCGACTTCGAGGACATGAATTCCCTGCAGTTCTACGATGCTTCGCTTGAACCCGACGCGGGCTTCCGCAAGATTATGGTCACCGAACCGTCCCACCCCTACACGGGCAACTGGTGGCCCACCGGCCATGGCCTGGGGTACGAGCACGGTTTCACTCATCAGGTGGTGGACTTGGTCAACGCCATCGGCGCAGGCGAGCAGCCCTCGCCGTCGTTCGCTGATGCCCTTCAGGTCCAGAAGGTGCTGGCCGCCGTCGAGACCAGCGCCGCCCAATACAGCCGCTGGCAGAACGTCTGAAGGAGACATCATGACACGACCCATCACTCTGTTCACCGGCCAGTGGGCCGACCTGCCGTTTGAAGAAGTGGCGCGACTGGCAGGCGAATGGGGCTTTGACGGCCTGGAAATCGCCTGCTGGGGAGACCACCTGGATCCGCAGCGCATCGTCGAAGACGACACCTACCTGCGGAACAAACTCGACATCCTGGACAAACACCATCTGTCCGTCCACGCAATCGCCAATCACCTGACGGGGCAGGCAGTCTGCGACGACCCCATCGACGAACGCCACCGGGACATCCTCTCCCCTGATGTCTGGGGCGATGGCGACGCCGAAGGCGTCCGGCAGCGTGCCGCGGAAGCGATGAAAACCACGGCCCGGGCCGCTGCCAGACTGGGGGCCAGCACCGTTACGGGTTTCACCGGGTCTTCCATCTGGAAGTGCGTAGCAATGTTCCCTCCGGCGTCGGAGGCAATGATTGACCGCGGCTACCAGGACTTCGTGGACCGGTGGAACCCCATCCTGGACGTGTTCGACGACGAAGGTGTGCGCTTCGCACTGGAAGTCCACCCCTCCGAAATCGCCTACGACTACTGGACCGCCAAGCGCACGTTGGAAGCGATCGGCCACCGGGACGTCTTCGGGTTGAATTTCGACCCGTCGCACTTTATGTGGCAGGACCTGGACCCCGTGATGTTCCTGCAGGACTTCGCGGACAAGATCTTCCACGTCCATGTGAAGGAATCCGTGCGCCAGCTGAATGGGAGGAACGGTCGACTCGGCTCCCATTTGCCGTGGGCCGATCCGCGCCGCGGATGGGACTTTGTCACTGCCGGACACGGTGACGTCCAGTGGGAACCGATCTTCCGCACCTTGAACTCGATCGGCTATGACGGCCCCACCAGCATCGAATGGGAAGACGCCGGCATGGACCGGCTGATCGGAGCGCCGCAGGCACTCGCCATGGTCAAGGACCTGGCAGCCATCCGGCCGCCCGCGGCGGCTTTCGATGCCGCCTTCGCCACACGGTAAGCACCACAACGAACAAGCCACAACGGATACGCCCCGAACTGAAGGAAACCATGACAAGCAACAACAAACGCGCCCTGGTGGTGCGCGGCGGCTGGGACGGACATCAGCCCGTGGAGGCCACCGAACTCTTCATCCCCTACTTGAAGGCCAACGGCTACGAGGTCCGGATAGAGGAATCACCCAAGATCTACGCCGACGCGGAGTACATGGCGACGCTCGACCTGGTCGTACAGTGCATGACGATGTCCACCATCGAAAAAGACGAGTTCGAGGGGCTCCGCGCCGCCGTCGAAAACGGCACCGGGCTGGCCGGCTGGCACGGTGGCATCGCAGACTCGTACCGCAACAATTCCGACTACCTGCACCTGATCGGCGGACAGTTCGCATGCCATCCGGGCAAACACCCCGATGAGCGGATCGGAGAGCAGTCCGACAACTATGTTCCGTACACCGTGAACATGCTGTCGGCTGCCGCTGACCACCCGATTACCAAGGGATTGTCCGACTTTGACCTCGTCACCGAACAGTACTGGGTCCTTGCCGACGACTATATCGACGTCCTTGCCACCACCACCCAGAAGGTGCGCGAATGGGATCCCTGGCATCGGGAAGTTACTTCACCCGCCATCTGGACCAGGCTGTGGGGCCGCGGCAAGATCTTCGTCTGCACTCCCGGCCATCGCGTGGAGGTACTTCAGGACAGCAACGTCCGCACCATTATTGAAAGGGGCATGCTGTGGGCAAGCCGCTAAACGTTGGAATCGTCGGCTGCGGCAAGATCGTCGAGCAGTACCTCACCAACTTCCGTCGGCTCGACTCAATCGACCTGGTAGCCGTGGCGGACCTCGACCCCGCCAGGGCCCAAGCCGTTGCCGACTCGTATGAAGGGGTCCGGGCCCTGACCGTGGACGGGCTGCTTGAAGCGAACGACGTCGACCTGGTTCTTAACCTGACGATCCCCGCAGCCCATGCCGACATCGCCCTGAAGGCGATCGCTGCGGGCAAGTCCGTGTACGGCGAGAAACCTCTGGCCGCGACAACAGAGGAAGCCCGGCAGGTGCTCGACGCCGCCAAGTCCGCCGGCGTTGTGGTGGGCTGCGCCCCGGACACGGTCCTCGGCACCGGCATCCAAACTGCCCGGAAAGCAATCGACGACGACCTCATCGGAGCGCCGATCTCCGCCACGGCCACTATGGCAACTCCGGGACACGAACGCTGGCATCCGAACCCGGACTTCTACTACCAACCCGGCGGCGGACCGCTTTTGGACATGGGCCCCTACTACGTCTCGGCGTTGGTCACTCTCCTGGGCCCCGTGGTCTCCGTGGTGGGCGCCGCGAGCCACACCCGGAATGAGCGCACCATCGGCTCCGGCCCGCGCGAAGGCCAGAAGGTTCCGGTGGAGATCGATTCGCACGTCACTGGCGTCCTGGTTCACGCCTCAGGAGCGCTGTCCACCCTGTTCATGAGCTTCGATGCCGTGAAGACCAAGAGCTCCAACATCGAGATTCACGGTGAGAAGGGCTCGTTGGCGGTTCCGGATCCCAACCACTTCAACGGCGACGTGCAGTTGTTTGCCCTCGGCGCGGAGGACTGGGAAACGATCCCTGCCTCGGCCGGCTACGTTGACTCGGGCCGGGGCTTCGGCATCGCCGATCTAGCGGCCACGCCTGCCGGAGAAGAACCCCGCGCGGGTGGCGAACTGGCTTTCCATGCCTTGGAGGTCATGGAGTCCGTGTTGGAGTCCGCCAGGACCGGACAGGCTGTGTCCATCAAGAGCACCGCCCGTCGCCCATCGGCTGTCCCGCTAACGGAACTCGCGACGACGGTACGCGCCTAAGACCCGCCGAGATGGCATTTGATGACAGTGTTTCCCCAAAACATTGGCATTAAATGCCATCTCGCGCGTCCCGGGCGCGCCGCACTACGGTTTCGGCGTGTTTGAGGATTGGCCCGTCGATCATTTTGCCCTTGAACTGGAAGACACCCGTGCCGGCCGCCGACGCTGCGTCCAGCAATTCGGCGGCTTCGGCCACGGCTTCGGGTGCCGGGGCGTAGGCCTCCCGCACGGCCGCGGCCTGGCCGGGGTGGATGCACGCTTTGGCACCGAAGCCGCTGGCCACAGCATCGAGGGATTCGGCGGCGAGTCCTTCGAGGTCAGGAATGTTGACGTACACGGCGTCAATGGCTTCCTTGCCTGCGGCCTTGGCAGCAAGCAGTACAGCGGAACGTGCGTGGAGCGCGACAGCCCGGTACCCGCCGTCGTCGTTCCTGCTGGAGAGCCCGCCCAAGGAAGCCAAGAGGTCCTCCGCTCCCCACATCAGGGCCACGACGTTCGGTTCGGTGGCGATAGCTGGGGCATTGACGATACCCGCGGCAGTCTCACAAAGTGCGATCACGCGGTAGCCCTCCAGGGCTTTCAACTGGCCGGCGCTCTCCGCCTTTGCCAGCATGACCGTGCGGTAAGGCGTGTGCGCCAGGCTGTGAAGGTCCTTCTCGAACTCCGCCGATCCGACGGGATTTACCCGGATAATGGTTCGGCTCGGGTCCAGTTCAGCAGTATCGCCGCCGGATCCCACCTGCGCGAGGATAGCTCTCCGGGCACGCTGCTTGTCCGCCGGAGCCACCGCATCTTCAAGGTCGAGGATGACAGCATCCGATCGTTCCGCGGCCTTGCCAAAGCGTTCCGGACGGTCGGCCGGGCAGAACAAGAGCGCCGGTCCCATGGTGAATGGCATGACGTCGGGAGAGGGCATGAAGGTCCTTGCTGCTGGTACTGGACAAATGACGAAACGAAAGACTAAGACTGAGCGGAGTGCGCTTCCTTGGTCCACATCAGGCAAGTACGGGTGGCAAGCGCCACGACCACGCCGTCCTGGTTCCGGCCGGTGTGCTGCATGGTCACCACGCCCTGGCCGGGGCGGGACGACGACAATCTTTTGCCGCTGATCACCGTTTCCGTGTACAGCGTATCCCCGTGGTACAGCGGGTGTGGAAAGGTGACATCGCTCAGGCCCAGCTGGGCGACGATGGTGCCTTGCGTCAGTTGGGTCACCGACTGTCCCACCATGGTGGACAAGGTGAACATGGAGTTCATGAGGCGCTGTCCGAACGGCTGCGCCGAACTCCATGCGGCATCCAAATGCAAAGCCTGGGTGTTCATGGTCAAGGTGGTGAACAGGACGTTATCTGCCTCCGTCACGGTTCGCCCGGGCTTGTGCGCGTAAATCACGCCCTCTTCCAGTTCGTCGAAATAGAGGCCGCGCTGCTCTACGACGCGCGGCTGGCCGGCCCCGGATGAAACATCGGCCGGGGCACTCATACGGTGAGTTCCTGGTCTTCTTCGAACAGCTCAGCGCCGGTCGCAGCAACCACATCATCCAACGTCACATTGGGCGCGAGCTCACGCAGGACGAGCCGTGGCCGGCCTTCGTCCTTGACGACGTCCATGACCGCAAGATCAGTGATGATCCGGTCCACGCACCCCTTGCCCGTGAGCGGAAGGGAGCATTCCTGTACGATCTTGGGCCTGCCGTTGCGATCCACGTGTTCCATCATCACGATCACTTTCTTGGCGCCGAACACCAGGTCCATCGCTCCCCCCATGCCTTTGACCATCTTGCCGGGAATCATCCAGTTGGCGAGGTCTCCATTGGCGGCCACTTCCATGGCGCCCAGGACTGCGACATCCACGTGCCCGCCCCTGATCATGCCGAAGGACGATGCTGAATCAAAGAAGGCCGCGCCGGCGTTGGTGGTGACCGTTTCCTTACCGGCATTGATCAGGTCCGGATCAACCTGGTCCTCCGCCGGGTACGGCCCGACGCCGAGGATGCCGTTTTCGGAATGGAGGATGACTTCCACGCCTGCGGGAATGTAGTTGGGGATCAGGGTGGGCATACCGATACCCAGGTTGACGTACTGCCCGTTGGTGAGTTCCCGGGCCACGCGGGCGGCCAGTTCGTTGCGGGTCCAGCCTTTGGCTTCATGATGTTCGACGTCGGCACGGCGGTATTCGTGCCGAACGGCTTCCGGACGGGGCGGAATGTCCTGAAGACGGTCTGATTCCATGGTTAGCCTCCTACCTGGTCGACGCTCTGCCCGCTGGTATTGGGGGTCGTCGAAGACGCCGTCAGTGATACCGTCCGTTTCTCGATCCGCTTCTCGAGAGTCGGCGCAACCACCACCCGCTGCACGAAGATGCCCGGAGTGTGGATGTGTTCGGGGTCCAGCTCACCGGTTTCGACGAGTTCTTCAACCTCGGCGATGGTGGTCCTGGCAGCCATGGCGCAGAGCGGGTTGAAGTTCATGGCCGCCGCATGGAAGACCAGGTTGCCATGGCGGTCACCCTTCCACGCATGGACCAGCCCAAAATCAGGTGTCAGCGATTCCTCCAACACGTAGTCGGCGTCGTTGAAGGTGCGCACCTCCTTGGGCGAGGACGCCAGCGCAACATTCCCTTCGGCGTCGTACTTTTGCGGAAGGCCACCTTCGGACACCTGGGTTCCCACACCGGCCTTTGTGTAGAAGGCAGGTATGCCCGCACCGCCGGCGCGGAGCTTTTCAGCGAGGGTGCCCTGCGGAGTGAGGACTACCTCCAACTCGCCGGCCAGGTACTGGCGCGCGAACTCCTTGTTCTCGCCCACATATGAGCTGATGGTCCGGCGGATCCGGCCATCCTTGAGGAGGATTCCCAGGCCCCAGTCATCCACGCCGCAGTTATTACTGACCGTCTCCAGGTCCGTGGTGCCTTGGCTGTGGAGCGCTTCGATCAAGGAGACAGGGATACCGCATAAGCCAAAGCCTCCGACGGCGAGCGAGGCACCGTCCGGGATGTCCTTCACCGCTTCCGCGGCGCTGGCAACAACCTTGTCAATCATCCTTGATCCTTCCCCTGCGGTTACAGACCCAGCTCGCGGGCGATGAGCATCAACTGGACCTCAGTGGTCCCTTCCCCGACTTCAAGGATCTTGGAGTCGCGGTAGTGGCGTGCCACCGTGAATTCATTGATGAAGCCATAGCCGCCGAACACCTGGGTGGCGTCCCGCGCGTTATCCATGGCTGCCTCGCCTGCGACCATCTTAGCGATGGCCGCTTCCGTCTTGAACGGCTTGCCGGCCAGCATCCTTGTCGCGGCGTCGTAGTAGGCGAGACGGGCAGTGTGGGCCCTCGCCTGCATCCGGGCGATCTTGAACTGGATGGCCTGGTACTTGCCGATGTTCAGCCCGAAAGTGGTCCGTTCCTTGGCGTACTTGACGGAAAGATCCACGCATCCCTGCGCAGCACCAGTGGCCAGGGCCGCGATGGCAATCCGGCCCTCGTCCAGGATGGACAGGAAGTTCGCATAGCCCCGTCCGCGCTCGCCCAGCAGGTTGGCTTCGGGCACGCGGACATTGTCCAGGGTCAGGGGGTGCGTGTCCGAGGCGTTCCAGCCCACCTTGTTGTACGGCTTTTCGGCCTTGAAACCGGGCGTGTCCGTGGGCACAAGGATGGTGGAGATCTCCTTTTTGGTACTGCCGTCGGCGTTCTCCTGCTTGCCTGTGACGGCCGTGACTGTCACCAGGGTAGTGATGTCCGTGCCGGAGTTTGTGATGAACTCCTTGTTGCCGTTGATCACCCACTCGCCGCCTTCAAGGCGGGCGTGGGTTTTGGTGCCTCCGGCATCGGAACCGGCCTCCCGCTCGGTAAGGCCGAAGCCGGCCAAAGACCGGCCGGACGCCAACTGCGGCAACCACTCCTGCTTCTGTTCCTCGGTGCCGAAGCGGTACACAGGCATGGCACCCAACGACACACCGGCTTCGAGGGTGATGGCAACAGACTGGTCCACGCGTCCGAGCTGTTCCAACGCCAACGCGAGCGCGAAGTAGTCACCTCCCATGCCGCCGTACTCCTCAGGGAAGGGAAGCCCGAAGAGCCCCATCTCCCCCATCTGTTTGACTACCTCGTACGGGAAGCTGTGTTCTTCGTCGTGTTTGGCGGAGACGGGAGCAACCACTTCGTCGGCGAACTCACGGACGGAGTCGCTAAGGTCCTGGTACTCCTCCGTCAGGCCGTAGGTGTTGGCGGATTCAAAAGTGCTCATGGCAGGGGTTCCTTGTCTTCGGTGTCTCCGGCCGCCGGTTCTTCCGCGGTGTCGGAAACGTGGATGGTGGCGAGCACCTGGTCGGCTTTGACCAGATCGCCGGGTTTGCTGGTCAGGTGGACGGTTCCGGAGACGGACGCCACCAATTGGTGCTCCATCTTCATGGCCTCGACTGCAAGGAGCACTTGGCCCTCGTGGACCGGGTCTCCGTCGGCCACCGCCACGGATACCACCGTTCCTGGCATCGGCGATCGCACCTCCGGGTCCGCCGCCCCTTCTTCCCGTTCGATGGCGGCCAGCATCCTCCGCAGGCGTTCCGCGCGTCCGAGGAGCTCGAGTCGACACGACCACCCACCGTTTCCCAGGTGGATTACCCCGTCCGCCATGCCCACCGCGTACGCGACCGTTCCGCCGTCGATCTCCAGCTCTATGCCGCTTTCGCTTCTGTCCACGACGCGGACTTTCGCCTCCGCACCAGGCAGGCCACCGCCGTCGACGACTGCCGTGACCCTGCCGGCGTCCTCGGTGAGGCGGACAGTGCAGCTGTCACCGCCGGGCAAGCCGAGCGTGACCGTCCATGCACCGCGCCCGCCTATGCGCCAGGAATCGGGCACCCGCCATGCGTCTCCGGCAAGAGTGGCCCCATGTCCGCCAGGTCCGGAACGCTCCAACCACAGAACGACGGCTGCGGTGATCAGTTCGTTTCGGCCGATGCGCCTGAACTCCATGGACGGCAGCCTGCGTTCAATCAGGCCTGTATCCAGCCGGCCGTCGCGAACCTCGGGTTCGTTGATCAGCAAGCGCAGGTATTCGACGTTCGTGTCAATCCCCAGCAGTGTGTACTCCCCTAAGGCCGCGTCCAGTGTGTCCAGCGCTTCGGCGCGGTCCCGGCCCCAGGCGATGACCTTGCCGAGCATGGGATCGTAGTCTCCGGTCACGTCCAGGCCTTCCCGCATGGCTGAGTCGATCCGGACATTTCGGGGTGGTGCGGCCGGGTCCCCGGTACCGTGCTCGGCAAGCGCCACGATGCGTCCCATGGAGGGCATGAAGTTGCGCTCGGGAACTTCCGCGTAGACCCTCGCTTCCACCGCGTGGCCATGGAGTACGACGTCGGACTGCGCCACGGTGAGCACCTCACCGGCGGCGATCCTCACCTGCCATTCGACGAGGTCGATGCCGGTAACCATTTCCGTGACAGGGTGTTCCACTTGGAGGCGGGTGTTCATCTCCATGAAGAAGAACTCATCAGGATGTTCATCGGACACCAGGAATTCAACCGTGCCTGCCCCGCTGTAGTTGACCGATCGTGCCGCGTTGCAGGCGGCTTCACCGATACGCGACCGCTCGTCGGCACCGTCCGCCAGGGTTTCGAAGAGTGCCGAGGGAGCTTCCTCGATCACTTTTTGGTGGCGGCGTTGCAGGGAGCATTCGCGCTCGCCGAGGTGGATGACGTTTCCGTGGTTGTCCGCGAGGACCTGAACCTCGATGTGCCGCGGCGAGCGGATGAGCCGCTCAAGGAACAGGGTGTCGTCGCCGAATGCGGAGGCTGCCACGCGGCGTGCGGCTTCCAGCGCGGCGGACATATCCTCGGGCGATTCCACCACATGCATTCCCTTGCCGCCGCCGCCGGCGGACGGTTTGATGAGCAGGGGAAAGCCGACGCCGGCTGCTGCGTCAATGAGTTCGACATCCGTGAGTCCGGGCTTGGCGACACCGGGAACACAGGGAACGTTGAAACCCATGACGTGGTTCTTGGACCGGATTTTGTCACCCATGACCTCAATGGCGTCAATGCCGGGGCCGATGAACGTGATTCCTGCCGCGTCCAAGGCTTTTGCGAACTCAACGTTTTCTGCAAGGAATCCGTAGCCCGGGTGGACAGCCTCGGCACCGCTGCGCCGGCAGGCGTCGATGATGGACTCGATTTTCAAATAGCTGTCCGCCGGCGCCGTTCCGCCGATGGCCACTGCGGTATCTGCAAGCGCGACGTGCTTGGCGTTCTTGTCCACGTCCGAGTAGACGGCGATGGAGCGGATACCCATATCCCTCAGGGTTCGGATGACGCGGCACGCGATCTCGCCCCTGTTGGCCACGAGGACTGCGTTGAAGGGACGTTGCGCCGCTGTGCTTGTGGGGGCTGTGCTAGTGGTTTGCAGGGTCATGGTCACATCCTGAAGAGGCCGAAGGCGGTCCCGGGCAGTTGCTGGCGGCTGACGACGTCCAGGGCCAGGCCAAGAACCCGGCGGGTGTCCGCGGGGTCGATGATGCCGTCGTCCCATAGCCTGGCAGTGGAGTAGTAGGGACTCCCCTGGTCCTCGTACTGTTGCCGGATGGGGGCTTTGAAAGCTTCTTCCTCCTCGGCCGACCATTCCTGGCCTGCGGCTTCGAATTGCTCCCGCTTCACTGTTGCCAGGACGCTGGACGCCTGGTTGCCGCCCATCACGGAGATCCGGGCTGCAGGCCACATCCAGAGAAAACGCGGCGAGTAGGCGCGGCCGCACATGGAGTAGTTGCCTGCGCCAAAGCTTCCCCCGATAATCACCGTTAATTTGGGCACCCGTGCTGTGGCGACGGCTGTAACCATCTTGGCGCCGTTCTTGGCGATGCCTCCTTGTTCGTAGTCCTTGCCCACCATGAAACCGGAGAGGTTCTGCAGGAAGACCAACGGGATGCCGCGCTGATCGCAGAGTTCTATGAAGTGCGCGCCTTTAAGGGATGACTCGCTGAACAGCACGCCGTTGTTCGCCACGATCCCTACCGGGTGTCCGTGCAGGTGGGCGAAACCGGTCACCAGGGTGGTGCCGTAGTTCTTCTTGAATTCGTGGAACTCGGAGCCGTCGACGAGCCTCGCGATCACCTCGCGGACATCGTATTGGGCGTTGACGTCCGTGGGGACCACGCCGTAGATGCCGGAAGGGTCGACGACGGGTGGCAGCACGACATCCCGAACGTCCCACGCCGGCGGGGCCGGCTTGGGAAGCGTGGACACGATATCCCGTACGATTTCCAGCGCATGCTGGTCGTTCTCTGCCAAGTGGTCGGTGACACCCGAAATCCGTGAGTGAACGTCGCCGCCGCCCAGCTCTTCCGCGGTGACGATTTCGCCAATCGCGGCTTTCACGAGAGGCGGGCCGCCAAGGAAAATGGTCCCTTGGTTGCGCACGATCACGGTCTCGTCGCTCATGGCCGGGACGTAGGCGCCTCCGGCTGTGCATGAACCCATCACGGACGCGATCTGCGGGATCCTTGCCGCGGACATGCGTGCCTGGTTGTAGAAGATCCGGCCAAAGTGCTCCCTGTCCGGAAAAACTTCGTCCTGCTTCGGCAGGAATGCTCCCCCGGAATCCACAAGGTAGATGCACGGAAGTTTGTTCTCGAGCGCGATCTCCTGGGCCCGGAGGTGCTTCTTGACCGTCATGGGGTAGTACGTGCCGCCTTTGACCGTGGCATCGTTCGAAATGACCAGGACGTGCCTTCCATGCACCAAACCGATGCCCGCGATCACACCGGCGCCGGGAGAATCGTCGTTGTACATTCCGTTGGCGGCGAGGGGCGCGATCTCCAGGAACGGACTCCCTTCGTCCAGCAGGAAATCAATCCGCTCCCGCGGCAGCAGTTTGCCTCGGGCGAGGTGCCGCTCCCTCGATTTCGCCGGGCCTCCGAGGGCTGCTTTGGCCAGGCGGTCCTTGAGGTCCCGGACGAGGGCCAACTGGCTTTCCTCGTTAACGTCAAAGGTGTCGCTCCGGGGTCCTGACACGCTGGTGATTGTCTCCATTGACCACTGATCCATTCCTGCCCCAAGGCCATTTCGGTTAGTGCCATGTAACTGAAATTTAGGTTAGTCTGTATTAACTGTGATGTCCAGCACACAGCATTGACCGTCCAACGCAGGGGTGCGCATGAGGAGGAGACTGTGACCGGAGGCCCCCAAACCACCACGGCAGATGCGACCACCACGGCAGAAGCGCGCACAGGCGGAACGCAGCGAAGCCAGGCCAAGGAACTCCGTCGGAAGGCGTTGCTCGCCGCAGCGGCCGGGTTATTCGCCGAAAACGGATACAGCAAGGTTTCCCTCGAGGAGCTTGGCGCCGCCGCCGGAGTCAGCGGACCAGCGGTTTATCGCCATTTTCCCGGCAAGCAAGCGGTTTTGGGCGAACTCCTCCTCAGCGTGAGCCGGGATCTCCTGAGCGGCGGGCGCGATGTTGTTTCCGGAGCTGCCGACGCACGGGAAGCCCTACGGGGACTGGTGCGGTTCCATGTACATTTCGCTCTGAGCAACCCGGACGTGATCCGGGTGCAGGACAGGGATTTTTCAAGCCTTACAGAGGCGGACCAGGCCGAAGTCAGGTCCCTCCAGCGCAGTTACGTGGAAACATGGGTGGAGGTACTGGGAGACATCCACAAGGAAACCGACCCCACGGAACTTCGGGTGCGGGCGCATGCGGCGTTTGGCCTGATCAACTCGACGCCGCACTCGGTACGGCACCACGGCCGCAAAATAGCAGTGAAGTCCGCGCGACCCATCTTGGAGCAGATGGCGTTGGCGGCGCTGACCTCAACTTAATTACTTGATTTCCGCGAGGCGGGAGCGGCTCTTCCCTTTCCAGCCAATAATGTCGGACCCCGGTGAAATGATGTGTTCATGGAAGATCAGGGTCAGGCGACAGCATCGTGGGCGGCATCGTCCCCTGCTGTTGCTGCACTGGCAGCGGTCCGGACACGGCCACACGTGAGCAAGCCGCACTTGGTCAAGGCTGGTTTCAACGGCGGGACGGCGCGGTTCGCCGCCATCGACCACTTCCACGGCGCCGGATCGTTCAACGGCCCCGCCACCCTCACCCGGACTTCAGCAGACACAGACATGGAGAGGGCAGACGCTCCGGCTCACCGTGCCGGCTCGATCCCGGAACCAGGGTGCGTGCCGGGGACCGGTCATGGAGCGGACTCTGTTCAGCCCTTCGGACGTTTCGACACCAAAAGGCCGGAACCTGTTTCAGCTGCCGGACGGGGCGTGGCGGCGCTTCTAGACTACGGCGCTGCTCTACTGGACTCCGCACGGCTGTCTGTTGTCGCCGAGGCTGCCTTGTTTGATCTGGTTGAAGCGGCGGATTTCGCTGACAAGGTGGAGGATATCTCCCGGACTCTCGAGTACCTGCAAGTGGTCGCGGCGCAGGCCGTGGAACGATCCCGGCGCGAAGCCCGGCAGGCACAGCCCTCGTCGCCCGGGACGGAATGGCGGACTGGCTGGACTGAGCCGGGCACAGCGGCTGGTGCGGACGCGGCCGGCGCGGTCAGGGGGAATGTGGCTGCAATGGTGGATGACGGGTCCCGGAACGCGGCAGAGTTCCTGCGCGCTCGGTTGCGGATCGGCATCGGGGAAGCCCGACGAAGGCTCGCCCTGGCCCCCGAAGTCCTGCCCGGCACCGGCATCGCCGGTCAACACCTCCCGCCGCGCCGGAAGATGCTGGCCGACGCCGTCGAAACGGCGCAGGTCCCGTCCCGGTCGGCGACCATCATCAGCATCGCCCTGGACAAAGTGCGGCTCCTGACCGACGAGGACACCCTCAGCCGCATGGAACAAGCCCTCACCAAGACCGCACCGCGATCGAATCCGACCCCGACTTCGTCACCAAAATGGCCCAACGCTGGACCGACGCCATCGACCAAGACGGTCCCGAACCCACCGAAGAAATCCTCCGCCAACTCCAAGGCGCCTTCATCCGCAAACGCCGCCACGGCCTGCACCGCATCGAAATCTTCGCCACCAACGAACAATTCGAGACCCTCACCACCATCATGAACACCGCCACAAACCCCCGACTCCAGGGCACCACCCGCGACGACGAAACCAGAAACGCCGGCAGGTGCGGCCAGACTGAGGAAGCAGCTAGCGCAACAAGCAGCGGCACGGCCGTCCCCGCCGGGTCAACCGGCCCGGACCTGGACCGGCGCTCCCGGGCGCAGAAACTCCTCGACGGTCTGGTCGGCGGCTGCTCGCTGGCCTTGGCCACCGGAGAACTTCCCGCCAACGGCGGACTCAAACCGCAAGTCATGGTCACCATCGACCACCTTGACCTCTACAACCAACTCACACAAACCACCACCCCCGGAACAGGCGCCACACAGCTGTCCGGCGGGTCCCGCCTGCCAGGCACCGCCACCGCAACCTTCACCGGCCCCATCCACCCCAACACCATCCGCAAAATCGCCTGCGACGCCGATGTCCTGCCTGTGCTGCTCAACAGCGAATCCCGCATCCTGGATGTCGGGCGAACCACCCGGATCTTCCCACCCCATATCCGCCAAGCCCTCAACGCCCGCGACCAAGGCTGCACCTTCCCCGACTGCACCCTCCCTGCACCCTGGTGCGAAGCCCACCACATCACCTACTGGTCCAACGGCGGCACCACCAGCACCGACAACGGCACCCTCCTCTGCTCACACCACCACCACGTCATCCACAAAGAACAATGGACCATCGACATGACAACAGGTGTCCCCTGGTTCGTCCCACCACCCCACATCGACCCCACACCACACACCCCTCAAAACCTAGGGACCGGGGGTGGCTCGCTGCAAGCAGGTTGCGCGCACTCACATCGCCAAGCCCTGGCGTTCCAGTTTTCCTAGGACTGACAGAGCCTGCCTTAGGGGCTGTGCTCAGCTGCTGTGCCACTTAGGCTGAAAACCCCGGACCCGGGCAGAAACCGGCAACGTATCACGGGACGATCCAGCCACTATAAGGAGCGAAGGTGCACACTAACAGGATTGCCGTTACCGGAGGAAGCGGAAAACTTGGCCGCAGTGTCATCCGGCGCCTGACGCAGGACGGACACCAGGTTCTCAATGTGGACCGCGTGGGCACGAGGGGGCGCGGTTACGTGAACGTTGACCTCCGCAATTACGGCCAGGTCCTTGACGTCATCCTCGGCTTGGACGACCAGCACGGCGGGCTCGATGCGATCGTGCATCTGGCAGCGATCCCCGCTCCGGGACTCGCGCCGGACGCCGCCATCTTCGAGAACAACATGCTCTCTACCTACAACGTCTTCCAGGCCGCACGCAGGGCAGGCATCAAGAAGGTGGTCTACGCTTCCAGTGAGACAGTCCTCGGACTCCCTTTCGACATCGACCCACCGTACATTCCCGTGGATGAGGAGTATCCCGCCCGCCCGGAGAGCACGTATTCCTTGGTGAAGCACTTGGAAGAGCAGATGGCCATCCAGTTCACGCGCTGGGATCCGGAGCTGAGCATCACCGCCCTGCGCTTTTCCAACGTCATGGATCCCGAAGACTACGATGCTTTCCCGTCCTTCGACTCTGACCCGGCGCTGCGCAAGTGGAATCTGTGGGGCTACATCGACGCACGTGACGGCGCCCAGGCTGTGGTCCGGGCCCTGGAGCACGGCGTATCGGGCTTCGAGGCTTTCATCATCGCCGCCGCGGACACCGTGATGAGCCGCAGCAGCGCCGAACTCGCAGCGGAAGTCTTTCCCGGCGTCGAAGTCCTCAAGGAACTGGGCCTGCACGAAACGATGCTGTCCATTGACAAGGCCCGGAGGCTGCTCGCCTTCGAGCCCGAACACAGTTGGCGGCACGTCCATTCAAACCGGACCACACCAACGGAAGACTGAACCAGGCTTGGCCTGCCCGATGTCCCGGGCAGGCCAACCCGGCCTAAACCATGGTCATGACCATGGCGGGGTCGGCGAGAATGGCGCCCAGGTCCGACAGGAAGCGGGAACCCTGCTCGCCATCGACCAAGCGGTGATCGAAGGACAGGCTCAGCGACATGACCTGCCGGACGGCAAGCTCGTCGTCAACCACCCACGGCGCCTTCCGCACAGCGCCCAAGGCCACGATGGCCGCCTCACCCGGATTCAGGATGGGCGTCCCGGCATCGATCCCGAACACCCCGATATTGGTGATCGAGATCGTGCCTCCCGAGAGGTCGCTTGGCGCCGTCTTGCCGGCGCGCGCGGTGTCGGTGAGGTCCGCGAGCGCCGTCGCCAGTTCCCGGAGCGACAACCTGTCCGCGTCCTTGATGTTCGGCACTGTGAGTCCCCGGGGCGTTGCCGCGGCGATTCCCAAGTTGACGTAGTTGTACTGGATGATCTCCTGGGCCTCTTCATCCCAGCGCGAGTTGAGCGTTGGGTTGTTTCGCAGCGCAATGAGGAGCGCCTTCGCCGCGATGGTGAGCGGGGTGAGCTTGTAGCCTTCGAACGCCTTGTTGCCCTTGAGGCGCGCCAACAGGTCCATGGTCGCCGTGACATCGACCGTCAGGAACTCCGTGACGTGCGGAGCGGTGAACGCGCTTTGGACCATGGCTGCTGCCGTGAACTTACGGACGCCCTTGATCGGTGTTCGCGTTTCACGTTCACCCTGCTGCGGCGCCGCTGGTGAGGATGCGGCCGCGGTGTCCGTGCGGGTGTAGTTCTGCACATCTTCACGGGTGATGAGCCCCGCGGGACCAGTGCCCGGAACCAAGTGCAGGTCGATGCCCAGGTCCCGGGCCAGCTTGCGAACAGGCGGGGTGGAGCGTGGCCGCTCGGTTGCCGGCTGCCCGCCAGCTTGGACCGCTGGCTCCGGGACGGCCTGGGCGGCACCGGTCGTTTGTTCTGCTGCCGCTTGGGCACGTGCGCGCCGGGTCGGCCGTCCGGTATCTTCGAGGACTGCTCCGTAGCCGACGAGGTTGGGTTCCCGTTGCGCGGGTTTCGCTGCCTCGCTTGCCTTGCGCTCCACTGTCTCCGGTTGAGGCTCGACGGCGGGAGCCCCGCCAGCGGCGGTAACCTCACCGGCGGCTGTCCCCACGCCAGCGTCAGGTGACTGCTCCCGGGCGGAAGGGCCGGCGTCGTCCACTTCGAAGGAGACGATGGGCTTGCCTACCTCGACGACTGTACCGGGCTGCTCGTGCAACGCAGCCACCACCCCGGTGAACGGTGAAGGCAGTTCCACCACGGCTTTGGCCGTCTCCACCTCGGCGATGACCTGGTTGAGGGTCACCGTGTCCCCCACTGCCACTTTCCAGCTCAGGATTTCGGACTCGGTCAGGCCTTCGCCAAGGTCCGGCAGCCTGAATTCCTTGATCATGGTGGCGGTCATCCTTCCAGTCCACTCAGCGAGTTCCTGCGCCCCAGGGCACGGTCCACGCCATCCAAAATCCTGTCCAGGTCAGGCAAATGATGCATCTCGACTTTCGAGTAGGGGTACGGCACATCGAAGCCCGTGATCCGGACCGGCGCGTATTCCAGGTAGTTGAAGCAGCGTTCCGTGATGCTGGCCGCGACTTCCGCGCCCAGTCCACCGGACTGGGCGGCTTCGTGCGTGATGACCAGGCGGCCGGTCTTGCGGACGGAGGCCTCGACCACCGGGTAGTCGACGGGTGCCAGTGAGCGTAGATCGATGACTTCCACGGAGATGCCTTCGTCCGCGGCGGCTTGCGCGGCGTCCCTGGCGGTCTTGACGAGCGGACCGTACGCCACGAGCGTCACGTCGGAGCCCGCGTTGACGATCGCAGCCTTATCCAAGGGCAGGGCCGCGGTGAGATCGATCGACTCGTCGACGTCGCCTTTGTCGTGGTACCTGCGTTTGGGCTCGAAATAAAGCACGGGATCGTCCGAGGCTATGGCCTGCTGGATCATTGTGTAGGCGTCCTGCGGGTTTGATACTGCAACCACACGAAGGCCGGAGGTGTGCGTGAAGTAGGCCTCGGGAGATTCCGAATGGTGCTCAGGGGAACCGATGCCGCCGCCGAACGGGATTCGGATGGTGATGGGCATCTTCACACGCCCCTGCGTGCGGTAGTGCATCTTCGCAACCTGGCTGACGATCTGGTCGAAGGCCGGATAGACGAATCCGTCGAACTGGATCTCGCACACCGGGCGGTATCCCCGGTAGGCCAGACCCACCGCTGTGCCGATGATCCCGGACTCGGCGAGCGGGGAATCGATAACGCGGTGCTTTCCGAAGTCCTTCTGCAGGCCGTCCGTGACACGGAAGACACCGCCCAGCGAACCAATGTCCTCGCCGATAAGTACTACCTTGGGATCGTTGTCGAGTGCCTTGCGGAGGCCGGCGTTGATGGCACGGGCAAACGTGAGCTTGGACATCAGAGTGCACCTTCCTCGACGGGTTCGTTGAAACTGCTCAGGTAGCGCGAATAGTGATCCTTTTGGCGTTCAATCCAGGGGTTTGGCGTGCTGTACACATGGTTGAAAACGTCCAGCGGCTGCGGGTCCGGCATGTTGATGCAGCTGCTGCGGAGTTCCGCTGCCACGGCGTCCGCCTTGGCTTTGACCCTTGCTTCCAATTCATCCGTGAGGAGGCCTTTGGCTTGCAGGAGCCTGCGGATCCGAAGAATCGGGTCCTTGGCAGCCCAGTCCTCCAACTCGTTGGGGTCGCGGTAACGGGTGGGGTCATCCGCTGTGGTGTGGGGGCCCATGCGATACGTGACGGCTTCGATGAAGGTGGGTCCACCACCTTTCCTCGCCCTGTCCAAAGCCAATCGGGTTGCAGCCATGACCGCGAGCACGTCGTTGCCGTCAACGCGCATGCTGGGAATGCCGAAGCCTGTAGGTCGGTCGGCCAGCTGGACGTGAGACTGGACACGGACGGGTTCAGAGATGGCCCAATGGTTGTTCTGGCAAAAGAAGACCACTGGAGCCTGGAAACTGGCGGCGAAGACCATGGCTTCATTCACATCGCCTTCGCTCGTGGCACCGTCGCCAAAGTAGGTCAGGACCGCGGTGCTGGCGCCATCGAGCTGGACGCCCATCCCATAGCCGGTCGCATGCAGGCTTTGGGAACCGATGATGATTTGCGGGGTGGCCATGTTGATGCGCTGCGGGTCCCAGCTGTAGAGGGCGTTGCCGCGCCACACCTTCGCGATCTCGGCGAGGTGTGCACCGCGGACGTAGGCCACGCCGCTTTCCCGGTAGCTGGGAAAGACGAAGTCGTCATCCCTCAAAGATCGGCTGGAACCTATTTGCGCAGCTTCCTGTCCCAGGAGCGGGGGCCACAGGGCCAGTTCGCCTTGGCGCTGCAGGGCGGTGGCTTCTGCATCAATTCGCCGGATGACAACCATGTCCTCGAACAAGGAGCCCAATTGTTCATCGCCGACATCCTTGACCCATTCATCGAATTCCGGGTGGCTGATCCGTTCGCCTTCCGGCGACACCAATTGGAGCAGATTGCCCCCGGTACGCAGGGGATTTTGTGCACTTTGTCCGGGGCCCGGAGCGTTGTGCTGCACTCCCTTGCCCGCCTTATCCGTCAACACAGGTGATCGCGACCTTCCGGCTAGTTTCGTCGGCCCTTGCTGGACTTGTGGTCCAACCGCAGACCGGCCCTCCGGCTTCTTCGCCCGAGTTAATTGTGACCCTACTCACAAGACGCATGACGTACAACTACCTTGCAAAAAGTTGAGCATTTTGCCATGTTCCAGCTGGCCTGCCCGTGCTAATCTTGCGCATTATGCAACCCTTGGATGGCACTGACACCAGGCTCCTCTCCGCCATGGCGAAGGATCCCCGTGGCACTGTGGTGGCCCTCGCCCAAGAACTGGGGCTTTCGCGGAACACGGTGCAGGCCCGGATGGCTCAGCTGGAGAAGAAGCATGCATTCCTCTCCTTCGAACGGCGCATTAACCCCGTCGCCCTCGGCTACCCGCTCACGGCCTTCATTACCGTCCACGTCCAACAGCAGAAACTCGCTTCCCTGGCGCAGGACCTGGCTGATATCCCGGAAATCCTTGAAGGCTTCGGCCTGACGGGCTCGGCCGATCTGCTGTTGCGGGTAGTCGCCTTGGATGCCGAGGACCTGTACCGCATCAACGGCAAGATCCTTGCCTGCGACGGCGTGGACCGCACGGACACGGCGCTGGCCATGCGGGAAATGATTCCCTACCGCGTGCAGCCGCTGCTCGGACGACATTCAGACGCCTGACCCGCCGTGTGCTCCAGCTCTTTAGTCCCTGCGGCTGTACACATCCACAGGGATACGATTTGATGCAGGTGGACGCATCGGGGGCCGGCCAGAGGTTCCCGGCAAACGGGTGGCGCTGGCGCAGGCTGCCGAAAGGGGCAATACAGTGAGCAACCCGCAGGAACCCTCGGGCCACGACCAGAACCAACCAGGCCAGTACCCGCCACCGGTACCACCGGGCCCCGGGTACCCCCAACAAGACGGAACGCCACCGCAGTGGCAACAGCCGCCGTCGTCCGCTCCCCGGGACCCCTATCTCCACAACCAGCAGGCACCGGGCCAGTACCCATCAGGTCAATACGCGCCGGGTCAATACGCTCCCGGACAGTACCCGCCCGGCCAGTACGGGCAACAACTCCCGCCCGCTGCCAAGAGCAAGAAGGTGCTTTGGATCGTGTTGAGCATCGTGGCCGGCGTGATCGTCCTTGCCGTTGTAGGCGTCCTGGTACTCGTCAACGTCGTGGGCAACTCGACGTCCAAGGCGAGGTCCCTGGCAGATGAATTCACCAACCTGGTGATTGCCGGACAAACGGAGGAGGCCTATGACAACTACCTCCACCAGGCCCTGAAAGATGAACTTGATAAGGAGTCGTTCGTCGACGGAATAGCCAGCCTGGAGCTCGACGACTCGTGCAAGCCGAACTACAACTCGGTCAGCGTGAACTCCGAGAACGGCAACAACAAGGCTGACATCGCAGGAACCCTGCAATGCGACGGCAGGAACATCGACCTTAAGTACGTATTCGAGGGCACCAACGACCTCAAAATGAGCAGCATCCGGCTCCGCCCCTGACCGCAGGAAAGAATAGTCGGATTTCCACCCATCCACCCCAACGCCTGATCCGAATCACTCCTTGAAAGCCCCACCCGGGGCTTCACAAGGAGGCCGGCAAGCCCGGCCAGCACCGAAAGGTTCGGACCATGCGTACTTCGCCCAATCGCCTGATCGCCACCATCTTCGGAGCCGTGTACCTGTTGGTAGGCGTGCTCGGATTCTTCGTCACCTCAGGAACCGGGTTCTTCGCCACCGAGGGTGCCACCCTGATCATCTTCGCGGTGAACCCCCTGCACAACGTCATCCACCTGGCCATTGGTGCCGCACTCCTCTACGCCGGCCTGAACAGCGTCACATTGTCCAAGTCCGTCAACACGGCCGTGGGCGGCGTGTACCTGCTGGTGGGCATCCTCGGACTCTTCCTCGTGGGAACCTCGCTGAACATCATCGCCCTGAACGGCCCGGACAACGTCCTGCACCTCGCAAGCGCTGTGGTCCTGTTGGGCGTCGCATTGTCCCAGGACAAGGCAGCAGTAGCCGCCGCCCGCGCCTGATTCACCAAGGACCGCGACCGGACAACCGAACGAGGGGGTTGGCACTGTGACTGCACTGCAATCATCCGGAAGGCAGCATCCTACGCTGTACGCAGCAGCACTGCTGTTCGTCTATTTCGCGGCGATGGCCGCCTCCATGGTGGACCTGTCCCTCGCTGCGGGTTACCTTTCCGGAGACGGTCAGCTACCCGCCGGAGTTGCGGCCCTCGCAGCGGGACTAGCCTTCCTCACGTGGTCGTTGTGGGGCCTCCACCGGAACCGGCTCATCCTTACACGGCTCGTCCTTCCCGCCTTGGCAGCAGCGGCCACCGCGCACCTTGCGGCACTGACGGCAGGTGCGTCTGCCGCTCAACGATCGCTGGAAATCAGCCACCTCGCCGCCCTTGGCCTTACGCTCATGGCGCTAGCCGGAGCCGGCTGGCTGAGGCGGCAACGAAAGACCAACGACGGCGGCGCCCACGGCCAGCCAAGGACCGGGCGGCTTCTGGCAGCCGCGTTCGGAGCCGCCGTCGTTGTTGCTTCGGTTGCCACGCCGGGCCTGGCCGCGTCGATGGCGGGCCAGCACGCCGTTCCCCATGGGGAGCACAGCCAGGTTCCGGCCGAACAAGTTCCCGCAGAACCAGGCACCCGGGCACCTTCCCAAAGCCACCACCACTAGGTGGACCGGCCCGAACCGGCGCGCCGTCAGCACAGCCCACTGTTGATGGTGCGCCGGGTTCGTGGATCATGGAGCCATGGATCCTGTTGAGGCGCTCGAAGAAATTTCCTTTTGGCTGGAACGCGGCCAGGCCCCCTCCTTCAAGGTCCAGGCCTTCCGGAAGGCGGCCGACGCCGTGCGGCAGCTTCCGCCCGAAGAGTTACCCCGGCTGGTCCGCACCGGCAGGATCACGAGCCTGAAAGGCGTCGGCAGCAGGAGCGCCGAGGTAATCGCGCAGGCGCTCGAGGACCGGGTGCCGGAGTACCTTGCGGCTCTTCGAGAACGCGGCAGTGAAGCCCTGGCTTCAGGGGGACACACTCTTCGGACGGCATTGCGCGGAGACCTTCACAGCCACAGCAACTGGTCTGACGGCGGCTCGCCCATCGAAACCATGGTGGCAGCGGCCCGCACCCTCGGCAGGGACTACATCGCCCTCACCGACCACTCCCCCAACCTGCAGATCGCCAATGGACTGAGCGCCGAACGCCTGGACAAGCAGCTTGCCGTGGTAGACGGACTCAATGCCCTGCACGACGGTTTCACGCTGTTGAAGGGCATCGAAGTGGACATCCTGGAAGACGGAACCCTTGACCAGAGCCCCGAGATGCTGGACCGCCTGGATGTAGTGGTGGCAAGCGTCCATTCGAAGCTCCGCGCGGACAAGAAGACCATGACCAAGAGGATGCTGGGCGGCATCCGGGATCCCCACACCAATGTGCTTGGCCATTGCACGGGGCGGCTGGTCCAGGGCTCGCGCGGCACAAGGCCGGAGTCCGAGTTTGACGCCGCGAAGGTGTTCACCGAGTGCGCCGAGTGGGGTGTCGCCGTCGAAATCAATTCACGTCCGGAGCGGCAGGATCCGCCGGACACGTTGATCAAGATGGCCCTCGACGCCGGCTGCCTCTTCAGTATTGACAGCGACGCCCATGCGCCAGGACAACTCGATTTCCTCCAATACGGTGCCGAACGTGCCGAGGCCATGGGGGTTCCGAAAGAGCGGATTGTGACCACCTGGCCCCTGGAGCAGTTGAAGGAGTGGCTGAGTTTGAAAAAGTGAGCATAGCAACGGGCCCCTCCTGCCTCGCGGCACGAAGGGCCCCTGCCCGTGCATGGCTAGTGGTCCACCGCCTTTTCCGCCCCTACGCCGGTCAGCGAACGGACTTCCATCTCGGCCTGCTTGGCAGCATCTTCACGCCGCTTGTCCAGGACCGTGCCGAGCCAGCCGAGGAAGAAGGCCAGCGGGATGGAGACAATCCCGGGGTTGCTCAGCGGGAAGAACGCAAAGTTGGCTCCCTGGATCATGGACGTCTTGGCACCGGACACCACCGGGGAGAAGGTGATCAGCAGGATCGCCGAGGCCAGCCCGCCGTACATGCTCCAGACGGCGCCTTGGGTTGTGAACTTGCGCCAGAACAGGGAATAGACAATTGTCGGCAGGTTCGCGGACGCTGCGACCGCGAAGGCGAGCGCTACGAGGAAGGCCACGTTCTGGCCGTTCGCGAGGATGCCTCCGAGGATGGCGAGGATACCAATCACGACTACCGTGCGCCGTGCCACTTTGACCTCGGTGGTGGCATCGGCTTTCCCCTTCGAAATAACGTTCGCGTAGATATCGTGGGCGAAGGAAGCTGCCGCCGTGATGGTGAGGCCCGCCACGACAGCGAGGATGGTGGCGAATGCGACAGCTGAAATGAAGCCCAGGAGCAGTGGCCCGCCAAGGTGGAAGGCGAGGAGAGGCGCGGCGGAATTGACGCCGCCCGGAGCGGATTTGATGGTTTCCGCGCCAACCAGGGCTGCAGCGCCGTAACCCAGTACCAGGGTGAACAGGTAGAACAGGCCGATCAGCCAGATGGACCACACCACCGACTTGCGTGCTTCCTTGGCTGTGGGGACCGTGTAGAAGCGCATCAGCACGTGCGGGAGGGCTGCGGTGCCGAGCACGAGTGCCAGGCCGAGCGACATGAAGTCGAGCTTTGATGTTTCGGTCTTGCCATACTGCAGGCCGGGGTTGAGGACGGCCGGGTTGTTGGCGGCTTCGGCCGCAGATCCGAGCAGGCTGGACAGGTTGAAGCCATAGATGGCGAGCACCCACGCTGTCATGACCGCGGCACCGGCAATCAGCAGCACGGCTTTGATGATCTGCACCCATGTGGTGCCCTTCATGCCGCCAATGAGGACGTACATGATCATGAGGGCGCCGACGACGATGATCACCAACGCTTGTCCGCCCCAGTCGCTGATTCCCAACAGAAGCGAGATCAGGGATCCCGCCCCTGCCATTTGGGCAAGGAGGTAGAAGAAGCACACTGCGAGCGTGGACAGTGCCGCCGCGATCCGGACCGGTCGCTGGCGCAGCCGGAACGACAGGACGTCGGCCATGGTGAACTTGCCGGTGTTGCGAAGGAGCTCGGCTACGAGGAGCAGCGCAACAAGCCAGGCGACGAGGAAGCCGATCGAATAGAGGAACCCGTCATATCCATTGATGGCAATAGCCCCGGTGATCCCGAGGAACGACGCTGCGGACAGATAGTCGCCCGCGATGGCCGTGCCGTTTTGGGATCCTGTGAACGAGCGACCGGCAGCGTAGTAGTCAGCGGCGGTCTTGTTGTTCCTGCTTGCGCGGAAGACGATCACCATGGTGACCGCTACGAAGAGGGCAAAGATGCCCATGTTGAGGAGCGTACTGTCCTGGAGTGCAGCGACGTTGACCGCCGGGACCATGGCGCTTGGCTGACTGGTGATCATCTGGCTGCCCTGCTGCTCACGTTGCCGTCCTTATCAAATTCGTGTCCCTCGATTTCGTCCCGGATCTCCGCGGCGATGGGGTCAAGTTTTCTGTTGGAGTAGCTCACGTACCACGCGGTGATACCGAAGGTGGTGACGAACTGAAGCAGCCCGAGGATCAGGCCGACGTTGATATTGCCCATGACTTTGATGGACATGAAGCCGACCGCGTAGTCGGCCAGGAGAACGTATGCGAAGTACCACAGCAGGAACGCTGCTGCCATCGGGAAAACAAAACTGCGGTGCCGCCTGCGCAGTGTCTTGAACCGTTCCGTTTGCTGGACTTCCTGGAAGTCCACAGACACCGTTGTGTCCTGGGGTTGGGCGTCATTACCCATGGTTCCTCCTGATTGTGATGTGTTCACACCAGCTCCACATGCGTGCCAATGTGACTGCAATCACTATCGAACGCTCCGTAGGGGGTGTTCCAGAGAATCATGCTGCACCGTCGCCCAGCGGTTGCGATGCTGCGCCAAACGGTGCTGTGCGCGGCGGGCAGCAACCTGTTCGCTACGCTGGCTCTATGCCCGACTCCCCGCTGTTCACCGCCGCCGCGATCGCCGTGATCGTGCTGGCCGTCGCCGTCGTCGTGGGTGTCGGATTGAAGGTGATCCGGTCCTTCCGGGACCTTGGCACTGACGCCGAGCGGGCTACGTACAACACCCTCCACGCGGCATCGCGGGCTGGACAATATCTGCGGGGCGGGCTGGAGGCCGCCGGCGCCGCCAAAGCCAGTAAGCAACTGCGGACCCTCCTCGGCTGTGATGCATTGGCCATCACCGACACCGATTCCGTCGTGGCGTGGGACGGCGCAGGAGAAGAGCTGCGTCCTTCCCTGATGCGGCTCGCCGCTGAAGTGCTGGCCACCGGTCGCACAGCCGTAGTTCCCCACGCGGCACACCCCGGGGCAACCAAGCCCGTCCACGGTAGCCATGACTTCAGTGCCGTCATCGCCCCGATCCGGGCAGGGTCCAGGGTTGTCGGTTCCGTGGCAGCCCTGGCACCCGCCGCTGGTGCGGGCTTGGTACGGGCCACCAGTGAGGTAGCTGACTGGATTGCCGCCCAGCTTGAACTGGCAGAACTGGAGGCCTCGCGCACGCTCCTGATGGAGGCCGAGGTCAGGGCGCTGCGGGCGCAAATCAGCCCCCACTTCATCTACAACTCGCTGAACGCCATCGCATCCTTCATCAACACTGATCCTGCCCGGGCCAGGGAACTCGTGGTGGAGTTCGCCGACTTCACGAGGTATTCGTTCAGACGGCACGGAGATTTCACCACCGTGGCCGAGGAACTGCGCTGCATCGACCGCTACCTCCTGCTGGAACGGGCACGCTTCGGCGAGCGCGTGCAGGTGAGCCTTCGGATTGCCCCCGAAGTCCTGAGCACCGTCATCCCCTTCCTCAGCCTCCAGCCCCTCGTGGAGAATGCCGTCCGGCACGGCCTCGAAGCGAAGGAAGGCCCAGGGCACATCACCATTTGCGCCAACGATTCAGGAGCCTTTGCCGAAGTCACCATCGAGGATGACGGCGTTGGAATGGATCCTGAGCACCTGCGCTCTGTCCTCGCCGGTCACACCGACGGTGAGCACGTTGGCCTGCGCAACGTGGATGCCCGACTGCGCCAGGTCTACGGTGATGACCATGGGCTGGTCATTGAAACAGCCCCCGGCGAAGGCACCCTGATCACCATGCGCGTCCCCAAATCCCAGCCCGGACACGACGCCTGATGCGCAGGACTAATCTATAAGGATGATCAACGTGCTCGTCGCTGACGACGAACTGCCCGCCGTGGAGGAACTCGCCTTTCTGCTCGGCCGGGATGACCGCATCGGCGCCATCCACCGCGCATCCTCAGGAGCCGAGGCACTGAGAACGCTTGAAACGGAATCCGTTGACGCCGTATTTCTGGACATCCACATGCCGGCGCTTTCCGGCCTGGACATCGCCCGGGCCATTTCCCGCAGCAGCAACCCGCCCGCCGTCGTGTTCGTCACCGCGGACGAAGACTGCGCGCTGGAAGCTTTCGACCTTGCTGCCATCGACTACCTCCTGAAGCCCCTCAGGGCCGAACGACTGTCGCGTTCCGTGGACCGGATCAGCGAACTCATCAAAGAAGGCACGCCTGCGCCGGAGATGATCACGGTGGACCTGGGCAGCACCACCCGCATGATCCGCCGCGACGATGTGAGCTATGTGCAAGCGCAAGGCGACTACGCCAGGCTCCACACGGCCGAGGCCAGCTACCTCATCCGCGTCCCGCTGAGCGACCTCGAACAGAAGTGGGCCGACGCCGGTTTCATCCGAATCCACCGCAGCTACCTCATCGCCCTCAACCACGTGGGCCATCTCAAGCTCTCGGCAACGGGACCCAGCGTCACAGTGGCCGGGGCGGAATTGCCGATCAGCCGCCGCCACCTGCCGTCTGTCCGGGACAAACTGCACTCCACGCGCATCCGGCCGCAAGGATGACGCGCGTCCGCGTTACGGCACCGCGGCAGGCCGCAAAAGCGTTCCCGTCCCGGTTCGCCGCCGGTGAGCCGAGCGAAGATTCGGACGTCGGCAAGGTGTTTGTCCGTTCCCTTATCCGCTCCCAGCTGCGCCTTGCCTTGGTGGTCGCCTGCGGCTTCCTGGTGATCCTCGCCGCGTTTGCGCTGATCCTCGTCTACGGTCCCGGAGTAGCGGAAACCCGGATATTGGGCATTCCCTTGGACTGGCTACTGCTCGGACTCGGGATCTACCCCGTGATCGGCCTCAGCGCGTGGCTCTATAACCGTGCTGCCGCCCGCAATGAATCACGGTACCGGGACCTCGTGGAGGAGAAGTGAATCCCGTTGTCGGCCTGGTGGCCTTTGTCGGGGTGTCGATTGCGACGGCGGTCATCGGCTTCTACGGCCTGCGCATCTCCCGTACAACGAGCGACTTCTACGTCGCCTCCCGAACGGTCCCGCCGTGGTGGAACGCCTCGGCCATTGGCGGGGAGTACCTTTCCGCCGCGAGCTTCCTGGGCGTGGCCGGACTGATCCTGTTGTCAGGAACCGACGCCCTGTGGTTCCCCATCGGCTATACCGCCGGTTACCTGATGCTGCTGCTCTTCGTGGCCGCTCCCCTGCGCCGCTCCGGGGCCTACACCATCCCGGACTTCACGGAAGCCCGGCTCGACTCCAAGATGGCTCGCCGGGTGACCAGCCTGGTGGTTGTTGCCGTCGGGTGGCTGTACATCGTCCCCCAGCTCCACGGCGCCGCGCTCACCATCCGCATCACCACCGGTCTTCCGTCGTGGGTAGGTTCGACGGCGGTAGTGCTGGTGGTGTGCCTTACGGTGGTGGCAGGCGGCATGCGGTCCATTACCTTTGTGCAGGCGTTCCAATATTGGCTCAAACTCACGGCCTTGGCCATCCCCGTGGTGTTCGTGCTTTTGGCGTTGGCCGGTAGCGGAGCTCCTCCCCAGGCGCCGCTCCCCGTGAACCCCACAGGCCAACCCGCAGCAAGCGCGTACCAAAACATCTCCCTCATGGTCGCCCTACTGTTCGGCACCCTTGGGCTGCCGCACGTGTTGGTGCGGTTCTACACAAACCCGGACGGCCATTCAGCCCGACGCACCACCCTGATAGTGCTTGGGCTCCTCTCCGTGTTCTATCTCTTCCCCACCATTGCAGGAGCTCTAGGCCGTGCGTTCGCACCGGAACTGGCGCAAGCCGGCCAATCCGATGCTTTGGTCCTGTTGTTGCCCGGCAAATTTGTCGGAGGCATCGCCGGAGACCTCCTTTCCGCGCTGGTGGTGGCAGGAGCCTTCGCTGCGTTCCTGTCCACGACGTCGGGCCTCGTCGTCTCGCTCTCGGGCGTCATCAGCCAGGACGTCTTTGGTGGAAGCGTCCGCGGCTTCCGCCTCGCGGCGCTGCTGGCCGCCGTCGTTCCTTTGGGCTTCGCGTTCATGACCGATTCCCTCGCTTTGGCCGGAAGTGTCGGACTGGTCTTCGCCTTCACGGCATCCACCATTTGCCCGGTGCTGCTGCTGGGCATCTGGTGGCGTGGACTCACAGACGCCGGCGCTATCGCAGGCATGATAACGGGAGCCCTCCTCTGTGGCGGCGCCATGGTGTCAGGTACCCTCATGGGTCCGGGCAACGCGCCCGCCTGGCTGGCCCAACCAGCCGCCTGGAGTGTTCCGGCGGCCTTTGCCATGACAGTGGCGGTCTCCACCATCACGAAGAACCGGGTACCCGGCTCCGTGCACCGGGTGATGTCCAGGCTGCACGTTCCCGAGCGACCCGTCGTCACAGAGCGCTAAGGTCGGTCAGCGCATCAGGGTCGCCCAGGGAATCAGGGCCGCCCTGGAAGCCACGAATCTGTTGTCCGCGCCGCACACAGGGTGGACAATGACGCCATGTCCGAGGAACCGGGTACCCCCGAACCCGATCCAAGCCCGGCGCTGTCGCCAAGCATCAGGGCGCAGCTGCTCGCCACTGAGCACTGGAGCCTGCTCGCATCAAGAAGCACAACGCAAGGAGAAGTCCTCACCCGCATAAGCATGTTCCTGACGTTCACATCGGCGAGTCTCCTGAGCGTGGCCCTGGTGGGTAATGCCACGCAGTTCTCAGATGCCTTCCGGGCCTTTGCCTTGACCATCCTGAGCATCGACGTAGCCGTGGGACTCCTGACCCAAATCAGGGTGATAAACGTCGGCATGGAGGACCTCATGTATGTCCTGGCCATGAACCGGCTGCGGGCGGCCTATGTAGAGCTCGATCCCGGAATTGCACGCTACATGATGGCCGGATACCACGACGACGAGGCGGGGTCCGGCCAGACGTACTACTTCCTCGGCGGACGAACCTCCTTCAGCCAGGTGGCCGGCAGCAGCATGATGTTCATCATGACAGCGAACGCGGCACTACTGGCCCTGCTGCTGGGTTCGGTCCTGACCGTCGTGGGCATGCCCGTCGTCGTGACGGTTACTACAGCCGCGCTGGTGGCAATGATCTTTTTCCTGGTGTCCCTTTTGCGCGGGAAGCGCCTGTACGACGACGTCTGGAAAGCCAACCCGCCGATTTCACCGACGCCACCTGTCGCGTGAAAATGCGGTTCAGTCGATGGCGGCCATGAGTTCCACCACGCGGTCAAGGAAGACATCCACCTGGGCTTCTTCGTAGCCCTCATCGCCCTTGGCCGCCCGGAACACTGCCCGGCGTACGGTATCCACGCTCAACGGCTGATCGTGCTCAAGATAGCCTATGAGCTGCTCGCAGAGCGCATCCACATCCTGGATATTGTAGCTGCGGGTGCGCTTCCTGGCCGGGCGACGGAACCGCTCGCCGTCAGGCCGGTGCAGGCGTCCGCGGAGAATGCCGGAGAGTTTACCGATCTGGCGAAGCCAGGCCTCCTCGCCCTGCTGGCTGATCAGTTCGTCCCGCTCGCGGCGTGCGAAGGCGTCTTCGAGCCGATCCAAGGCCGCATCTACGCTGTGCGCATCGTAGCCTCCCTTGACGGGGTCGAACGCGACATCGCGGACATCGGTGCTGGCCACGCGCTCCCCCGGCCCGTCCGGGTTCTCGAACGACGTCCTGGCACGGCCGAGGAATGCGTCAACTTGCTTGGCGTTGTAGCCGTACTTGCTTCGTTCCACCCGTTCGAATGTTGCGGGAATCTGGCGTCGAATATCCAAAGCCACTACTTTTCCTTCATTGGTTGTCATACGCCGCTCAGCAGCGCGAACAGAACATAGGCTACAGGGGCCGCGAAGACGATCGAATCCAGACGGTCCATGACGCCCCCGTGGCCGGGCAGGATGCTGCTCATGTCCTTGACGCCCAATTCGCGTTTGACCATGGACTCTGCGAGGTCTCCTGCCGTCGCAGCCGCAACCATGCCTGTTGCAAGAATGAGGCCCACCCACCACGGCTTATCGAGGAACAGAACGCATGCGAGAACGCCGATGAGCATGGCGCCTCCCACGGATCCCGCGAAGCCCTCCCAGGACTTCTTGGGGCTGATCTTCGGCGCCATGGGATGTTTGCCGAACGAGGCTCCCACGATGTAACCGAACGTATCGTTCGAGACGACCAGAAGCAGCATGGCCACAATCTGCCATGCTCCTTCCGGTATTCCGTTCGGCCACAGGCCCACTGGCGTGGCACCACCGCTCGCATGCAGCGGCAAGGCGGCAAAGCTGATCAGGAAGGGAATCCACGCCAGCGTGAAAACACCGGCAAACACGCTGCGGGGCGCACCGGCGGCGCTCTCAATGGAACGCCACAACAGCACCGCGACGCAGCTTGCCACCATGGTGAACAGCAGGCCCTCGAGGCCCCCGAAGTAAGCAGATACCGGCATGGCCAGAGTGCCGATCATCACGGGAATGAGCGGCATCCGTGTGCCTTGTGCCTCCAGCGCCCGGAACACCTCCCACACCCCCATCACGGCAAAGGATGTGGTGAGCAGGACGAAACCCAAGGGAAGGAACAGCAGTCCCCCCAGGACGGCGAACAGCATGGCAAGCCCGACGCCGATGGCGGCCGGCAGATTTCGACCGGCCTTCGGCGTCGGGTTCTCGCGCAGGCGTTTGGCGCCCTTGCGCGCTTCGCGTGTCGGGACCCGTTCAGCGGGCGCCGGCTCTGCCTGGTTCATTAGACCTCGAGCAGCTCGGCTTCCTTGCGCTTCAGCAATTCGTCGATGCTGTCCACGTGCTGCTTGGTGATGGCGTCAAGTTCCTTCTCACCGCGGGCGCCCTCGTCTTCCCCGGCCTCGCCATCCTTGACGAGTTTGTCGATGGCATCCTTTGCCTTGCGGCGGATGGTGCGTACGGAAACCTTGGCGTCCTCACCCTTGCCCTTGACGATCTTGACGTATTCCTTGCGGCGTTCCTGGGTGAGCTCCGGAATGGTAACGCGGATGACGTTGCCGTCGTTGGAAGGGTTCGCCCCGACCTCGGAGTCGCTCAGTGCTTTCTCGATGTCACGCAAGGCGGTCTTGTCGTACGGCGTGATGAGGATCGTCCGCGCGTCCGGAACCGCGAAAGAGGCAAGCTGCTGCAGCGGAGTCGGGGTGCCGTAGTACTCCACGATCACCTTGTTGTAGAGCCCGGGGTTGGCCCGGCCCGTACGGATCGAGGCGAAATCCTCCTTGGCTACCTCAACCGCCTTGTCCATCTTCTCGCCGGCTTCGAGCAAGGTCTCTTCGATCACGGTTTCTCCTCAGAAAATAGTCGCTGCCCAACTGCGGGCGGCACTGCACAGTAAAGATCCGCCACTCTGGGCGGACAGTCCTAGAAATATCCTAGCCGTTGCTACGGAGTAACCAGGGTTCCCAGCGTTTCGCCCAGGATGGCACGGGTAACGTTGCCCTCGCCTTCCATGCCGAACACCACCATGGAGAGGTTGTTGTCCTTGCACATGGTCATGGCTGTCTGGTCCATGACCCGGATGTCCCGGCGCAGGGCGTCGTCGTAGCTCAGGACGTCGAGCTTCTCGGCTGCCGAATCCTTCTTGGGGTCTGCCGTGTACACACCATCAACGCCGCTCTTGGCCATGAGGACCACGTCGGCGTGGACTTCCAGTGCCCGCTGCGCAGCCACCGTGTCAGTGGAGAAGTACGGCAGGCCCGCGCCTGCACCGAAGATGACAACGCGGCCCTTTTCCATGTGGCGGATCGCGCGGCGCGGAATGTAGGCCTCGGCAACCTGGCCCATGGTGATGGCACTCTGTACGCGGGTTTCGACGCCGGCCTGCTCCAAAAAGTCCTGCAGCGCCAGGCAGTTCATGACCGTGCCGAGCATGCCCATGTAGTCGGCACGGGACCGGTCCATTCCACTCTGCGACAGTTCTGCTCCACGGAAGAAGTTTCCGCCACCCACCACGATGGCTACCTCGACGTCGGACACGGCGGCAGCGATTTGCTTGGCGATGGCACGAACGGTTTCCGGATCGACGCCGAGTTTGCCCCCGCCGATGACCTCGCCGGAGAGCTTCAGAAGTACACGACGGCGGGACTTCTCGGGCTGGATTGCAGTGTTGACGGTTTCCATGGTGCCTCCCGTTGGTGGACTCTGGCTAGATTATCGTGCTGGGCGTCCGCGCAGATACTGCCCGGACGCGTGCATGAAAAAGGGGCGGCCACCGAAGTGACCACCCCTTTTCATGACTTACTAGTTTCCGACGCGGAAACGGGTTACTGCGGTTGCCTTGACGCCGGCTTCTTCGAGGACCTGTGCAACGGTCTTCTTGGAGTCCTTGGCGAATGCCTGGTCAACCAGAACTTCACCCTTGTAGAAGCCCGTCACGCGGCCTTCAACGATCTTGGCGAGTGCAGCTTCGGGCTTGCCTTCAGCCTTGGCGGTTTCCTCGGCGATGCGGCGCTCGGACTCGACCAGCTCGGCCGGGACGTCTTCGCGGGTCAAGTAGTTCGGAGCCATGGCTGCGACGTGGACAGCGATGTCATGCGCGGCAGTGGCAGCGGCTTCGCCTTCACCGTCGACAGCGAACAGAACGCCGACCTGTGCCGGGAGGTCCTTGGAGGTCTTGTGCAGGTAAGCGTCAACCGTGGTGCCCTCAACGCGGGAAATGCGGCGGACAACGACCTTCTCGCCGAGGACAGCGCCCTCTTCGATGACGACGTCGGCAAGCTTCTTGCCGTCGACCTCGGTGGCGAGCAGGGTGTCGAGGTCGGCAGCGCCGGACTCGACTGCAACGTTGAGGACCTTGTCGGCCAGCTGGATGAACTTGTCAGCCTTGGCAACGAAGTCGGTCTCGCAGTTGACCTCGATCATTACGCCCACGCCGCCGTTGACCTTGGCAGCAACCAGGCCTTCTGCGGTGGAACGGCCTTCGCGCTTGGTAGCGCCCTTCAGGCCCTTGATACGGATGATCTCGATGGCCTTCTCGGCGTCACCGTTGGCCTCGTCGAGAGCCTTCTTGACGTCCATCATGCCGGCGCCGGTGCGCTCGCGCAGGGCCTTGATGTCAGCAGCAGTGTAGTTCGCCATGTGAACCCCTCTGTCTAGAAAGTTTTGTGTTTACGTGACTGACAGGACAGCAGCCCACTTGTGTGAGCCGCCATCCTGTCAGTAGCCCCCGACGCCATTGCCGGCATCAGGGAAGGTCCGGATTTACTTGGCTTCTTCGGCTTCGCCGGTTGCAGCTTCAGTTGCTTCGGCTGCCGGAGCTTCTTCAGCCTTGCTGCCTTCGAGGAGCTCGCGCTCCCACTCAGCCAGCGGCTCCTCCGGAGCCTCGGTGGTGCCGGTGGCGCGCTGGGTGCGGGCGATGAGGCCTTCAGCAACGGCGTCGGCAACAACGCGGGTCAGGAGGTTGACGGAGCGGATGGCGTCGTCGTTACCCGGGATCGGGAAGTCAACTTCGTCGGGATCGCAGTTGGTGTCCAGGATGGCAACAACCGGGATGTTGAGCTTCTTGGCTTCGTCAACAGCAAGGTGTTCCTTCTTGGTGTCGACAACCCACAGAACAGACGGAGCCTTGGTGAGGTTGCGGATACCACCGAGGTTGGACTCAAGCTTGGTGAGCTCACGCTTGAGGAGCAGGAGCTCCTTCTTGGTGTAACCGGATCCGGCGACGTCCTCGAAGTTGATCTCTTCGAGTTCCTTCATGCGCTGGATACGCTTGGCAACGGTCTGGAAGTTGGTGAGCATACCGCCCAACCAACGCTGGTTGACGTACGGCTGGCCAACGCGGGTAGCCTGCTCAGCGATAGCTTCCTGGGCCTGCTTCTTGGTGCCGACGAACAGGACGGTGCCGCCGTGGGCGACAGTAGCCTTGACGAACTCGTAGGCGCGGTCGATGTAAGACAGCGACTGCTGGAGGTCGATGATGTAGATGCCGTTGCGCTCCGTGAAGATGAAGCGCTTCATCTTCGGGTTCCAACGACGGGTCTGGTGTCCAAAGTGGACGCCGCTGTCAAGCAGCTGGCGCATGGTTACGACGGGCATGCCGACGCTCCTTCCGGCAGGTCATTCATGAGAGAGCCCGTGGGGCTGCTCTTACCCTGCCAATAGTTGACGGTTGTTTAGCCTGCGCCCTGATGGGCTTGGCTCCTGGCATCCTTTGCGCTTCTCATCCGGCGTGGAACCATAGGGCTTGGCCGGACCGCAAGAGGCGCAATCCTCCGCAGCCTGAAGCCACAAGGCTTCGCTGGTGGAGGGCTGGATACGCGTAGTCAGCTTGAGCCCCTCACATATCTGAATGAGACATGATCCTGAACAAGCTTGAGGGCACAGCAAACTGCTCCACCAAGTGTACTACAGCAGACCCCGTTGTTTGACCGCACTCCCCCGCAGTTGTCCACATACGGCACTCCAGCCATAGCTACCCCCAACAGCTTGGACAACGCTGGATACATGGCCTTTTCCAAGCTCTCCATTATCGCGTTGATCATCGCCACAATCATGACCGGGACGCCCGGCGCATCTGAGGTGGAGGCTCGCTGGAGCTGGCCTCTCTCCCCTAAGCCAAACGTCCTTCGGACGTTCGATCCGCCGGACAAGCCGTGGTTGAGCGGGCATAGGGGCGTGGACTTGGGACCAGCGTCCGACGGCGGCACGGTGACCGCACCGTCGGGCGGTGTGGTGACTTTTGCCGGCGTCGTTGTTGACCGGCCCGTCCTCACCATCGATCACGGCAACGGTTTGCGGAGCAGCTTTGAGCCTGTGAGCAGTGAGCTGAAGCCGGGCGATTCCGTGACCAAGGGCCAGGCAGTGGGATCCTTGGCCGCTGGTCATTGCGGCGGGACGCCGTGCCTGCACTGGGGCGTGCGGCGCGGCGAGGACTACATCAATCCCCTGGGCTTCGTGCAGGACCTTCGGCCGTCAGTCCTGCTTCCCTTGGAGTAGTCCCACCGGCCCCGTGCAGTACCTAGACGATGGCCGAGACGCCCGTGATGGCGCGACCCGTGACCAGGGTGTTGATTTCGTGGGTGCCTTCATAGGAGTAGATGGCCTCGGCGTCTGCGAAGATCTTGGCCATTTCGTAGTCCGTGACAATGCCGTTGCCACCCAGGATGCTGCGGCCAAGGGCAACGCTTTCGCGCATCCGTGAGGTGGTGAACGCCTTGGCGAGCGCCGACTGCTCATCCTTCGCCACTCCTGCATCTTCAAGCTGCGCAAGGCGCACCATCATGCCCATGGACGCCACGGCGTTGCCGAGGATTTGGACCAGTTGGTTCTGGACCAGCTGGAAGGCAGCGAGCGGCCTGCCGAACTGCAGACGCTGGACAGCGTAGCTGCGTGCCACATCGAAGGCTGCCAGCTGAAGGCCGACAGCCTGCCATGCGACGGCAAGCCGGGTGACCTTGAGGACTTTGTTCGTGTCCCGGAAGCCGTTGGCGTTGGCCAACTTGCAGAAGTCCGGGACCACCACGTTGTCCAGGACGATGTCGGCATTCTGGACTGTGCGCAGGGAGATCTTGTTTTCGATCTTGGTGGCGGAGTAGCCGGGCAGCTTGGTGTCCACGAGGAATGCCTTGACCTGGTTGTCGGAGACATCCTTCGCGTAGATCACGACCCAGTCGGAGAAGGTGGCGTTTCCGATCCAACGCTTGGCGCCGTTGAGGATCCAGTGGTCGCCGTCCCGCTCGGCCGTAGTCCGGGTACCACCTGCGACGTCCGAACCACCCAGGGGCTCGGTCAGTCCGAACGCACCGATCTTCTTCAAAGAGTAGATGTCCGGCAGCCAGGCTTCCTTTTGCTCCTCGGAGGCGAGTGCTTCGATGGAGCCGGTGAACAGTCCGTCATGCACACCCATGAAGGTTGCAATCGAGGCATCGGCCCTGGTCACTTCGGCGTGCAGGATGCCCGCGAACAAATTGGAGTAGCCCTGCCGGCGCACGGGGCTGACGAGGTCCACTTCGCTCAGCTTCGGAATAAGTTCCATGGGGAACTCGGCACGGTTCCAGCAATCCACCGCCAGGGGCTTGACCTCGCGGGCAAGGAACTCCCGCACTTCGGCGAGGCGGTCCTGCTCCTTGCCCGTCAGCAGCTGTTCAAAGGCGTAGAAGTCGCCATCGGCGTAAGGAAGGCTGGAGGCGTCGAAGGCGGGTTTGGGCATGATCTCTCCTTCAGGGTGGTCTACAGCGACCACGTCACGTTTTCGTCGGCGATGCACAGTACAAGGGAGGGCATCCGTATGTTACCGGCGAGTAGTTAAGTTACTGATCAGTAACATACCCCATCCCGCTGTCCCGGAGCAATGCCCGGACGGAGTGATTCTTTGGCACATTTTTTAAGGTCTGGAGTAAGCAAAGAGCCGTGGTCGACGCTTATACGTCAACCACGGCTCCCGTGAAATGTAGGGCTACTCGGACTTGAACCGAGGACCTTAGGATTATGAGTCCCGCGCTCTAACCAGCTGAGCTATAGCCCCGTGATGCCTGGTCCAGCCGCCGCAAAACGGCCATACCGGGCAAAGCACTCTAGCAATACTAATGGCTACGAGGCAGTGCTTGTGTCACACGACCTTGTCCTCGTACGAAGCCCCGCGGTAGAGGTCCTCGAACGTCTGGAGTGTGCCGTTGATGCTGTGGGGCTCCACCATCTCCCGGCTCACCTTGCCCATGGCCATCAACTGGTCATCCGGAAGCTCCAGCAGCTTGGTGATCTTGGCTGCAAGCTCGGTGCTGTCATTGGGCGTGAACAGGTAGCCGTTCTCGCCGTCGCGGACCAGGTGCGGAAGCGCCATGGCGTTGGCCAGCAGGACGGGCGTAGAGGCGGACATGGCTTCCAGGGTCACCAAGGACTGAAGCTCCGCCGTGCCCGGCATGCAGAAGATATCTGCCTTGATGTAGGCCTCTCGGAGTTCCTCGTCGCTTGCCAGTCCCAGGAACTTCACGCGGTCCTGGAGCCCCAGACGGGCCACTTGGGCCTCCAGTGCTGCGCGCACTTCGCCGCCGCCAACGACCTCCAGGTGCACGTTGAGCGAACGAGGAGTCTTGGCGACAGCATCGATCAGCACATCAACGTGTTTTTCCTCGGCAAGACGCCCCGCGAACAGCACGGTGGGGTGGGGGTGCGGCTCAATGACCTCGCCGGGCTGAAGTTCGTAGGCTGCAGAGTCGATGCCGTTGGACAACGGCAGGACTTTGCGGAGGAACGCGTGCTGGTGCATCGCTTTGGCAGCCAACGGTGTGGGGGTGGTGACGATGTGCGCCTTGCCCATCACCTTGCCCATGTCCTTCCACGAGATCTTCCCGATGATGTTCTTGAACCACTGGGGGAACGGCAGGAACGGGTTCAGGTTTTCCGGCATGAAGTGGTTGGTGGCAACGATCCGGATGCCACGCTTCACGGCTTCATAAAGGACATGCTCGCCGATCATGTAGTGGCTTTGGATGTGGACGACGTCCGGCTGGACTTTGTCGAACAGCAGGCTTATTTCCTTCTTGATCTCCCATGGGAAGCAGATGCGGAAATAGTCGTGCGTGGGAACTGAATGGGAGCGTAGCCGGTGGACGGTTGCTTCGTCCCGGAACTCCGTGAAGCTCTTGCCCTTGTCCTGGCGGCAGGCAAGGACGTGCACGTTGTGACCACGTGCCGTCATTCCCTTTGCCAGGCGGTAGCCGAACTGCGCAGCGCCGTTGACGTGCGGCGGGTAGGTGTCCGCCGCGATCAGGATAGTGAGGGGCTTGGTGGTGTCGGGAATGGTCACGTGGAGAACTCCTGATGGTCACGGTGCGGTCAGCGTTGCGGGGCAATGCTGCGGTGTCGCCGGGTGGCCGGTCCGCTGCGAAGCGGTGGCGCAAGGTACAGCTTTGGCCTAAGCCTTCCGGCTTGCAGTCGCCTTCGCATCCTTCTTGCGCTTGGTGACTTCCGGGTGGTGCCGGCTCAGGGCAATAACTCCCACGATAGCAAGCGAAGCCGCTGCGGCCATGGCGATGGCCATTACGGCGTGGACATCGGGACGAAGCTCACCGAGGATCACGATGCCGATGGCGATGCCAACAATCGGGTCAATCACCGTCAGGCCGGCGATGACGAGGTCCGGCGGACCGCTGGAGTACGCACTTTGCACGAACCAGGACCCCAGGCCGCCGGCGGCGGCAATCGCAATGAGCGTGTACCACTGGACATTCAGCAGGAACAGACCGTTGGGATCGAGCAGGTGCTTTCCGATGATGCGTGTCAGGACTGCCACGAATCCGAACAGGACACCTGCGCCCAGGATGTAGACAAACGCGCTCATGCGGTGCTTGAACAGAGCCGCGAGGGTCCCGAACAGGCCAACCGCCAAGGCAAGGAGAAGGACGATGGTCAGCTCGTCCTCAGCATTGACGTGATGGTTTTCCTGCGTGACATTGACGGCCAGAAGCACAAACAACGCGGAGCCGGTGACGCACGCTGTAATAGCCACTACCGTTGCCCGGTTGATGCTCAAGCCCTGGTCCTTGGCGTTGACCACCGTGGTGATGACCAGGGCGATGGCGCCAATGGGCTGGACAACGGTCAACGGGGCGGAAACCAGGGCGATCGCATTCATGACCATGCCCAGGCACAAAAGCAACAGGCCCAGCATCCAGCGCGGGTTGCGGAGCAGCCGCAGGAAACCATTCGAGCTCAGCGCCAGGCCGCCGGTATCGGCTTTGACCGCGCTCCCCTGCCGCTGTGCGCCGATAGCCAGGAAGAAAGCTCCAAGTACCGCAAGGAAAACCGCCAGCCAGACCATCAGCCTCGTCCGCCGTCGTCGGTCCGCAATTCTTTGCCTTTGCGCAAGATGGCCCAGAAGTAGTTGTAAGCCGCAATCCAGTGGCCTACCAGGCCCAGGCCAAGGAAGACCCAGGCAGCCACGAAGTAGACGTCCGTCAAGGGAATCGGCAGTTTGGAGAGCACCAGCAGGGGCGTTCCCACCAGCAGGAGGGCAGTTCGGATCTTCCCGATGATGCTCACGGGAAGATCCGGGTGGCTGCGGAAGTAGATCAGCGAGGCGATCGCCAGAACGGCGTCCGGCACCATCAGCGCGGCCAGGTACCACCACTGCACGACGCCGGCAATCGCCAAGGTGACGGCGACGGCCAGGAGCGCGGCACGGTCGGCCATCGGGTCCAGGATCCTGCCCAGTTTTGAGGTCTGGTCAAAGCGGCGGGCGATGTAACCGTCCACCCAATCGGTACTACCCATGATCACGAGTACCAGGACGGCGAAGCCGTACTCCTTCTGCCACAGCACCAACCACACGAAGAGCGGTACGCCCATGAAGCGGAGGACGGTGAGGATATTGGGAACGGTGAAGACGAGGTCATGATCCACCTGGGGACGGCCCGGGCGCGATCCAGCGCCGATCAGCCTCATATTGCCCCCCTTCCCGTTGTCAGTGTCTGCTGTCGTGCTGCAGGCCGCTACTGCTTCAGCAGTTTTCGCAGGGCAACCACGAAGACAGCCGCCGCCGCGGCAAAGGCCACGAGGTCCTTCCAACGGGCTGCAATGCGTCCGGCAAGGTCTTCAGGGGCGGATCCGCTGAGGTCTGCGAATTTCGCAGCTGCGAATTCGCGTCCTTCCCGGAACTTGAGGTTCGCTTCTTCCAAGAGGGCCTGTCCCTGCTTCTTAACGTCCAGTTGCTCCCCAAGCTCGTCACGCACCCCGGTGAGGTGTTGGCGCCGCTTGTCCAGCCGGAGGCGGAGCTCGGCCTCGGTGGGCGCCTTGACGGCATCCGCTTCCTTGGCAGCTTCCTTGGCGGCCTTTTCCGCCTTGGCCTTCTGCGCGGCGGCTTCCTTTTCAGCTTTGGCGGCCTTGGCCGCGGGCGAGTTCGGATCCAGGATGGACTCGTCGAAGTCCGAGCCTTCCTTGGCAATTCCAAGGTCGTGCTTGAGGCCACGGATGGTGTCTTCGGGAACCAGTGGCATGGCCTTCTTGAATTTGGCGATGCCGATCAACGCGCCGAGGGCAACGATGATCAGGAAAACTGCCGCGACGATCAAAGCGGCCAGCCACCCCGGCATGATGGTGGCCAGGCCGAGAATAGCGGCAACCACCAAGGCGATGACCAGGAGTGACATAAAGACAAGTGCTACGCCGAAGAAGGCACCGGCAACTCCGACCTGCTTGCCCTTGCGTTGCAGTTCGACCTTCGCCAATGCGATTTCGTCGTTAAGTTGCCGCGGAGCCAAGCGGGCAACGAGCTTGAGGGTCTTCGGCAAGGTACGGATGGCGGGTCCTCTGCTGGTCCTGCCGGTATGACGTCCACTCATGGGTTCCGCCTAACTGCTTCCTCTGGGCTGCGTAGTGACGAACGCGGCCGGAAATCGATCACCGCGGGCGCCTGTCCTCAAAACTATCATTCAGGTTCCTGCTCAACTTCCGCCTGTTACAGCGCGGCGCGCCCCGCCAGGCTCCATAAATATGATGTGTCGGCAATAGGATGGATGATCGTGACCAACCCCATTGCTCCGGGCGATTCCCTGAGCCGACGCGAAAAGCTTGTTTACATCCTTCTCCTGGGCGCATTGACTGCCTTGGGCCCGTTCACCATCGATCTCTACCTGCCGGCGTTCCCGGCGCTGGAAGAGAGCTTTGGCGTGTCTGAAGCGGCTATCCAGCTGACACTAACGGGCACGACGGTCGGCTTCGGCCTCGGCCAGCTGGTGGTTGGTCCCTTCAGCGACAAGTTCGGCCGCCGCATGCCTTTGATCCTTGCGACAGCGCTGCATATCGGTTCCTCGGTGGGCGCAGCGCTGTCCACGGACATCGGCTTGTTGTCCCTGTTCCGGGTGTTGATGGGAATCGGCGCGGCAGGTGGCGGTGTGGTGGCCATGGCGATGGTGCGGGACCTGTTCCACGGCTACTCGATGGTCCGCATGTTCTCCAGGATGTCGTTGGTCAACGGCCTGGCGCCGATCCTGGCCCCGGTAATCGGTTCGCAGCTCCTCCTGGTCCTGCCGTGGCCCGGCATCTTCTACTTCCTGGCTGCCTACGGAACGCTGGTGATCGTGGCGTCGATCTTCTTCATCAAGGAGACCCTCCCGGCGGAACAGCGCGGAAAGTCCACCGTGACGGTGCGGCAGCGCTATAAAACCGTACTGACTGACCGTATCTTCCTTGGCATGTTGCTCGTGGGAAGCCTCAATTTCGGCGGCTTGTTCGCGTACCTGTCCGCTTCTACCTTCCTTTTCCAGGAAGTGTACGGTTTCTCGCCGCAGGAATACGGCCTGTTGTTTGGCGTGAACTCCTTGGGAATTGTGGCGGGCGTACAGATCAGCTCCCGGTTGATCAAGAGGGTTGCACCGCAGTGGATCGTGGCCGCCGCAACAGTGTTCATGGTGGGCATGGCGGGACTCATCATCGTCCTTGACCTCCTTCATGTTGGCCTCTGGGGCATCCTGATCCCGCTCTGGTTCTACATCTGCGCTACGGGCTTCATGTTTCCCTGCGTACAGGTGCTCTCACTGGCCAACCACGGCGCCCAAGCGGGAACAGCAGCGTCCCTCCTTGGCGCTGCGCAATTCATGATGGCCGGCATTGTTCCGCCGGTGGTCGGTTGGCTTGGCGTGAGTTCGGCGGTCCCAATGGGTGCCGTCCAGGCGGTATGCATCACGGGTGCCATCGCAGCCCTTTGGTTGGTGGTGCGGCCGCGGTCTGTCCCCTCCATTCATTAGGACCTGCCCGTAGGCTGTCATCATGACCAGGAAACCGCACCGCAATGGCAGGGGACTTTTCCTCGGCGCCTTGCTTGGCGCCGTCGTCGGGGCGCTCATAGGCCGAGCCGCCGGAAGTGCTGTGTTCGGGGCCCTGCTTGGGGCCGTCATTGGTGCTGCCGTGCTGTACCGGGTGAACCCCGGGCCCTGGAACAGGGACTGACCCCGGCGTCCGTTCCCACCCGAAAACCCTCCCCTTCCGGCGTCGGGCAAGGCAGAATGGTGGCCAGCCGGGGTAACCCGTGCTTCACCGGTGAAGGGGACATCACATGAGTGCGGCTGTGGGACTAAGGGGAAACGCCGGCGGCTTGGGGGCGCTTCGACGAGTACCGCTGACAGTGGGACTCGCCGTGTTCCTGTGGCTCATTGGAGCGGCGACGGCGAGCCTGCTCGCGGGCCCGCCCGAACCCCTTCTGGAGCAGGTGGGCCTGGGACTGGCCGTCGAACCCGGTCCGTGGTGGTCGGTGTTCACTTCGGCGTTTTTTTCGACGTCCCTTGTGGACTATCTGGCCTGCAGTGTGGTGGTCGTGGTGGGTGTCGGGATCGCCGAGCGCACCATTGGTCCCTGGCTAGCGTTGGCAGCGTTCGTTTTGGGCTCGGCACTGAGCGCCCTGGTCGTGGTGGCGTTGGTGACCTTCGGCACCGACAACAGCGACCAATGGCTCAGTTTCCTCGGTGGCGAATACGTTGTCGGCGCTTACGGCGGCGCGGCTGCGGCCTTGGGATGCTCGACGGCGGCACTTGAGTCGCTGTGGCGCCGTCGCTTGCGGACGTGGCTGCTGGCCGCAACGCTCATGTTCGCCCTGTTCGTGGGCGTCGCCCAAACACTTCAGGCCCTTGCGGGCGCCGTGATCGGCATCCTCGCGGGGTGGGCCGTCCGCGCTTGGGTCCTCCGGCGGCCGGCCGGGTCCCTTCACTCCTCAAGTCTTCGCGAAACGCGCTTTCTGGTGGGCACAGTGGTGGGGGTCTTCGCTGTCGGTCCACTCCTCACCCAGCTCACAGGGACCTTGGACATCGGTCCGCTGTCAGTAGTTTCCGAGGTCATGCTGCAGGCCAGTCCCGGGGCTGATGAAGTCCAGGAAGCGTGCGATAACGATAAGAGCTGCATCACGCTGCAGGGTGTGGTGGGTGTGCAAAGTTTCGGGGCCACTATCCTCACGCTGATCCCTGTGTTGCTGCTCCTGGTGTGCGCCGAGGGGCTCCGCCGTGGCCGCCGCCTGGCATATCGCCTCACGCTCGTCGTCCAGGTGTACCTGGCGGTGGTGACCGTCCTGTCGATCCTCCAATACCTGACGGACCCGGAGGTGAACGTGGGCGAAGACGACCTGGGATACCTGTGGCTATATGCCGTGCCTGCGGTCCTCGCACCCCTGATCATTGTGGCGTTGCTTGTGGCCAACCGGCACAAGTTCCATGTCGAATCCAGCGACGCCGGGTACCGCGTCCTGGGGAGGACTACCGTCGTCCTCGCGGCAACCGCCGTGGCACTTTACGTACTCTTCTGGTTCCTCGAGGGCAACTCCACCCGTTCGTCGTTGTGGGATCTCGCCGGCCAACTGACGCACATCCTGATTCCCTTCCCTGTTCCCTTCGTGGTGGAACTCCCCCAGGGTTTGCTGAGCACGGTGTTGTACGGACTGGGTGGCGACGCCATCTGGCTCTGCATCCTCTTGCTGGTCCTGAACAACTACCAGCGGTTCCGGACCCTGGCGAAGGACCCGGCAGCGGACTTGGGACACGCCCGTGAACTCCTGCATGATGGCGGCGGGACTTTGTCCTGGATGGTCCTCTGGGATAACAACCACTACTGGTTCACCCCGGACAGGAAAGCCGGCGTTGCCTACCAGGTACACAACGGCGTGGCGATCACTGTGGCAGGGCCGTTCGGCGCGGCAGGGCACCTGGAGCAGGCAGCAACAGGTTTCGTGGCCCACTGTGCCGCCCTCGGCCTGACGCCTTGCTTCTACTCAGCAACGGCGGAGCTGGATACGGCGCTCCTCCCCCGCGGTTTCCGCAAGCTGGAGGTAGCCGAGGAAACCCTCCTCAATGTCCACTCCATGACGTTCAAGGGAAAGGAATGGCAAAACGTCCGGACCGCCCTGAACAGGGCGGAAAAATTGTCCATCAGGGATCAGTGGTACCACTACTCCCAGATGCCGCCCGGGATCAGGGCCCAGTTGGCCGAAATCTCCGAGGAGTGGGTGGCGGACAAAGCACTCCCGGAGATGGGCTTCACTTTGGGCGGCTTGGACGAACTGAAGGATCCCGAGGTCCTTTGCTGCGTGGCAGTGGACGATGAGGGCTTGGTCCATGGCGTCACGAGCTGGCTGCCGGTCTTCACCGACGGCACCGTGTCCGGGTGGACCCTGGATTTCATGCGCCGCCGGACCACGGGGTTCAAGGGCGTCATGGAATTCCTGATCGCATCTGCCGTCAACCACTTCAAAGACGACGTGCCACAGATCTCCTTGTCAGGCTCCCCGCTGGCGAACGCCGGCAATGACCCGGGCGACGGCGACCACACTGCCTTGGACCGGGTCCTGGCGATGCTGGGGAACGCTTTGGAACCCATGTACGGCTTCAAGTCGCTGGCGGCCTTCAAATCACGTTTCCAGCCCGAGCACCGCACGCTGTACATGTACTATCAGGATCCCTTGGCGCTGCCGTCTATCGGCCTGGCTGTTGGCTCGGCCTACCTTCCGGGATTGTCTCCGGCACAAAGCGCTGGTTTGCTCCGGCAAATGGTGGCCAGGGAGCCCGCATGACGGCGGTGGAGCCATGAACGGCACGCCGCGGTCATGAACGAACTCCTGAAACTTGAGATCAGCGGCCCCTTGGTGATGACCATCGCTGTTGCCATCGGCGCCGGGGTCTTCCTCTTGCTGTTCCTGCGGCCGTCCGCCCGTTGGGTGGTCACCGCCGTCACGGGTATAGCCGTAGCCGCTTTGCTGGGTTGGCTGATCGTCTGGCTCGTGGAAGACGTCATGGATGTCTTCCACGTTGGATTGACTCCCCGCGTGTGGTTCTGGGCGATCACCGGCTTCGGGGCCTTGGGCCTGTCCGTGGTCAGCTTCCGCCACAGTCCCCGCTGGCGGAAAGTCGTGGCTGCCCTGTCCATCCCCGTGTTCCTCCTGGTGACAGCGCTGGGCATCAACACGGAGTTCGGCCTCAACAAGACACTGGGTTCGGCGTTGGGAATCTCCACAGAAGGAGCCATCCAGTTGAGCAAACCGGATCCGGACGCTTCCGTTCCGGCCGGACCCCTCTGGCAGCACTGGAAACCGCCGGCAAACATGCCGGCCAAGGGCGAGGTGGGCACACAGGTCATCCCGGCCACCGAATCCGGCTTCAACGCCCGTCCAGCCGGGATCTACCTGCCACCGGCAGCCCTTACGGAGAACCCGCCGCACCTGCCCCTCTATGTCCTGATGATGGGACAGCCAGGGCTTCCGGACCCCCAGTACGTCTCCACCGCCTTGGATGAATTCGCAGCGAAGAACAACGGGCTGGCGCCGATAGCCATCGTGGCCGACCAGATCGGTCCCGATGAAAACGACAATCTCTGCCTGGACACCCCCAAGTACGGAAACGTGGAGAAGTACATCAACGTGGACGTCGTGAACTGGGCGAAAGCCAACCTGAACATCCTTCCCGACCGTGAGCACTGGACCATTGCCGGATACTCGAATGGCGGTCAATGCGCCATTTCGTTCGCCGCAAAGTACCCCACCATGTGGGGCAACGTGGTGGATATCTCCGGTGAAGAATTCCCGGGGGCGGAGGATCCCGCCGGCAACCTCAAAGAGATTTTCGGCGGCAACCAGGCAGCGTACGATGCCCAGAAGCCGATCAACATCATGAGAGGCAAGCAGTTCCCGGACACTACCGCTGTCTTCACGGTGGGCTCGGACGACGTTACCTATGTTGCCGCCGCGAAGGCTGTGTCCGCGGCTGCCCGGGAATCCGGAATGACAGTGACCTACTACGAAGTGCCCAATGGCGGCCATGTGGGCATCGCCCTCAACGCAGGACTGACCAAGGGGTTCGACGTGCTCTACCCGCGGCTGGGCCTGTCCCGATAGGCAGCCCTGTTGCCGGCACGCCGCCGGCGATAAAGTTGAGATGTGCCACATTGGCAAGAGCTGCAGCCGCTTCCGGCACCCTGGCAGCGTCGGGATGAGCGCATCCTGCCGCTGTGGTGGGACAGGCTGTGCTCCGTAACCAGTCCGCAATCCGCGGCGCTCTACGCAGCCGGCCTTTTCACGGACGACCGCCGCAGGCCGATCGCACAATGGTATAACCCCGAGGCTGATGCAGCGCTGTTGGTGGCCCCCGAGACTTCCCCGGAGTGGCCGGTACAGCGCTTCGGAATTTTCTACGCCCCTCCCGGCGGCGGTTTCACGCGCGTGTACTCCGCACCGCACGAGTGGCATCCACGCGAACCCCGGACGCCGCCCACCGAGCAGGAAGCCTTCCTCTCAGCCGTGGCAGAGGCAGCGCGGTTCCTGCAAGTGGAGATGGATTTCGTCTAAAGAAAATGGACCCCGCACCAAGCCTGTTGGCCGGTACGGGGTCCTCTCGCTCCTCCGACTGGACTTGAACCAGTAACCCTTCGATTAACAGTCGAATGCTCTGCCAATTGAGCTACGGAGGAATGAAGCGGTTATGACTTTAGCAAAGGTTTACCCCGAATGCGAAATCGGGAGCGATACCCCCAGGGGGTATAAAAAATTCCCCCGTTCCGCAAGATCGGAACGGGGGAATTGTGCGCTCCTCCGACTGGACTTGAACCAGTAACCCTTCGATTAACAGTCGAATGCTCTGCCAATTGAGCTACGGAGGATTGAAGCGGTAACCAGCTTAACAGGGTCCCGCCGGAAAACGAAATCGAGCCTCAGGCCTCCATGCGCAGGGACCTGCGCTGTATCTCGAGCTCCATGAGTTCACGGTGCAGACGCTGGACTTCTTCCGGATACGCCGCAGCATCAAGGCGCTGCAGCTGGCCCATTTTGTCCGCCTTGATCCGCGTGATCTGCAATTCGAACAACCGCGCCAGGATGTCCCTGCAGTACCGCTGCATCGCTTCCGGCGTGCTGGCTGGCAAGGGTGTCACCGCCAGCTCCGATACCAGCGGCCGAAGCGGTTCGGGGACTTCCTGCCGGATCTGTTCCACCCACGCCACAGGGTCGGCTGCCTGGGCCAAACCGGTAGCCCGTATGGCGGCGTGGACCGCAGCATAGGCGGGCGTTGCGAAGTGGGACACCTCGAATCGTTCCCAAGCCACTCCACCCAGCACTGCGGGCTCCTGCAGGACGACTTCGAGGGCCTGGCGCTCCATCCCCGCCACAGGATCGCGCGGGTCGGGACGATGAAAAGCCGGGCCGTTCGACGGCGGTGCTGCCGCCGTCGTCGTGGGTTGTTCGGCCTGGCCGCCGGAAGCGGCTCGCTTGGCTGCAGCGCCGACGTACCGGCTCACTTCCTCGATGGGCATCCCCAGCCAACCCGCAAGCTCACGGGTGTAGGCAGGGCGGAGGCCGGAATCGCGGATCTGCGCCACCACAGGCGAAGCTTCACGCAACGCGGCAACACGCCCTTCCACGGTGTCCAGGTTGTGCTTTCGAAGGGAGGCACGGATGGCGAATTCAAACAGTGGCTTCCGGCTTTGGATTAGCTCGCGCACCGCGGCGTCGCCCTTGAGTTGGCGAAGATCACACGGATCGGCGCCCGTGGGCTCCACAGCCACATAGGTCTGGGCCGTGAAACGCTGGTCTTCCTCGAAGGCCCGCAACGCGGCCTTCTGTCCGGCAGCGTCGCCATCGAACGTGAAGACCACCTCTCCCCCGGTGCCGTCGTCGGAAAGCAGCCGTCGCGCAATCTTGATGTGTTCGGTGCCAAACGCCGTACCACAGGTGGCTACCGCCGTCGTGACTCCTGCCAGGTGGCACGCCATGACGTCCGTGTACCCCTCCACGACCACCAGTTGGCGGTCCTTGGCGATATTCCTCTTGGCGATATCGATGCCGTAGAGGACCTGCGACTTCTTGTAGAGCGTGGTTTCGGGGGTATTCAGGTACTTGGGTCCCTGGTCTTCCTCGTAAAGTTTGCGGGCGCCAAACCCGATGGTGTCCCCGGCGATGTCACGGATGGGCCAGATCAGCCTGCCGCGGAAACGGTCGTAGATCCTCTGCTGGTTTCCGGGTCCCCCGGCGGAAAACATTCCGGTGAGCTTCAACTCAGCATCCGTGAAGCCGCGTCCCCGCAACTGCTTCAGGAGCGAGTCCCAGCCTTGAGGCGCGTAACCGACGCCGAAGTGTTCCGCGGCAGCGCGGTCGAAACCGCGGCCATCCAGGAAGTTGCGCCCCTCCGCGGCGCCCGGCGTCAGAAGCTGGGCGCGGAAGAACTCATCGGCGATTTTGTGGGCATCCAGGAGCCGCTGTCGCTTGCCGACTTCCTCCCGGCTCGGGCCGGTACCGCCGTCCTCGTACCGCAGCTCATAACCGATCCTCGCGGCCAGCTTCTCGACAGCCTCGTGGAAGGAGCTGTGGTCCATTTTCTGGATGAAGGAAATGGCATCGCCGTCCTCACCACAGCCGAAGCAGTGGTACCTGCCCACCTGGGGCCGGACAGTGAACGACGGGCTTCGCTCATCGTGGAAAGGACAGAGGCCTTTGAAGCTGCCCAAGCCGGCGCTTTTCAGCGTGACGTAACCGTCAACGACTTCCTTGATATCCGTGCGCTGACGAACTTCGTCGATATCTTCACGTTTGATCAAGCCAGCCACGTGACCATCCTAGTGCCTACCACAGCGACGGCAGGCTCCCCACCAAACGCTCATACATTGCCAGCGCGGAGCCGTCAGTGAGGGAGGCCACCTGGTCTATGACCACGCGGAGCCGGGCGGAATCGTCGACGGCGGCACGCCAGTCAGCGGCGAACATCGGCTCCAGATGCCGGTCGCCCGTGGCGTTCAGGACGCCCACAAGAGCGTGGAGCACTTCACGCTGGCGCTCATAGACCGGTTGCCGGTGATCGGTGGAGATCACAAAGGTGGTGGCGAGGCCCTTCAGGACCGCGATTTCCGTCACAGTCTCTTCCGGCACCATCAACTCTGCCCCGTAGCGGGTCAGGTTGGCCGGGCCGAAATGGTCCCTGGTGGTCTCCATCGCGCTTTGGCAGAACCGGCCGATCAATTGGCTGGTCATGTCCTTCAGCGCGGCCATGGATTTCCGGCTGCCATCCGCCTCGCGGACCCACACCTTTGTCGCTTCCAGGCGGGCCAGCGCAGCGTCAATCTCCGCGGGATCGTTGTGCGGGAGGTACCACTGCTTGGTGTACCCCACAACGCGTGCACGATGATCGGGGTTTTCCATCCACTTAAGCTGGAAATGGCCGGCGACGATCGCGTCTTCCACATCATGGACCGAGTACGAGATGTCGTCGGCAAGGTCCATGACTTGCGCCTCGATGCAGGAGCGGTTGCCGGGAGCACCCTCGCGGAGCCATTCGAACACGGGAAGGTCGTCCTCGTAGGCGCCGAACTTGCTGGTGCGGTGGCCGTGGATCACGGGGGCATCGACCGCCGACCACGGGTATTTGGAGGCCGCATCCAGGCTCGCACGGGTCAGGTTCAGGCCGGCGGGCCTGCCATCGGTGGTGAAAACCTTGGGCTCGAGGCGCGTGAGCAGCCGCAAGGTTTGGGCGTTGCCTTCGAAACCGCCGATGGCGTGGGCAACCTCGTTGAGCGCCGACTCTCCGTTGTGTCCGAAAGGAGGGTGGCCGAGGTCGTGGCTCAAGCAGGCCGTGTCAACAACATCGGGGTCGCAGCCCAGTGAGCGGCCGAGTTCCCGGCCCACTTGGGCGACCTCCAGGCTGTGAGTCAACCGCGTCCGCACAAAGTCGTCCGTATCCGGGGCTACAACCTGGGTCTTTGCGCCAAGCCTGCGCAAGGCGGACGAGTGCAGGACCCTAGCCCGGTCCCGTTCAAAGTCGGAGCGGTAGGTGTTCTTGCGCGGCTCTTCGACCCACCGCGCCGAATCCGCTTCGGTGTAGCCGGGAATCGCCAGCACGTAGTCGTGCGCCGTGTCCGGACGGCCCAGCGTCGCTTCTGTTCCCATGGGTGTCTGCCTCCTTCAAGCGCCGTCGTGTGGTGCCTCTTGAGCCAGTCTTGCACGTGTGAGGCTAGCCGCCCGAAACGTCCAGCTCTGCTGCCGCAATGTCCGCGCTCTGCTCAGCGTTCAGCCGGCGGCTGTCCAGCCAGTCCTTCGGCAGGGCAGGGCGCTTCGGGGAGCCTGCGCGGCCGCGGGGTCCTTCCGAGTCCACGCCCGGATAGGGCAGGTCCATGTCCAGCTCGTCCAGGAGTTCCCGCAGGACTTCGAGGGTGGGCACGGTTGCCAGCCTGGCACGCAACTCCCCGCCCACCACATAACCCTTGAAGTACCAGGCCATGTGCTTGCGGATCTCCCGGAGCGCCTTGTATTCGTCATTGCCAAACGTCTCAACCATGAGCTCCGCATGCCGGTAGACGCCCTCGGCGACTTCCCGAAGACCCGGACGGTGGCGCTTTTCGCTGCCTTCAAACGCTGCCTGGAGGTCTCCGAACAGCCACGGCCGGCCCTGGCAGCCGCGGCCCACCACCACGCCGTCCACGCCGGTTTCCCGGACCATACGGACCGCGTCCTCCGCGGACCAGATGTCGCCGTTGCCCAGCACCGGGATGTCCGGCAAAGCCTCGCGAAGGCGGGCGATCGATGACCAATCGGCCTGGCCTGAATAGAACTGCGCAGCCGTCCGGCCGTGGAGTGCGACGGCGGCAACACCGGCATCGCGGGCAATCCGGCCGGCGTCAAGGTAGGTCAAATGATCGTCGTCGATGCCCTTGCGCATCTTGATGGTGAGCGGGATCCCGCCCTTGGACGCTTCCTTCACGGCGGTCTGCACGATCGATGTGAAAAGGTCGATCTTCCACGGCAGCGCGGAACCTCCGCCCCGGCGGGTGACCTTGGGCACGGGGCAGCCGAAATTGAGGTCGATGTGGTCCGCGCGGTCTTCCTCAACAAGCATGCGGACGGCGGCGCCCACGGTCTTGGGGTCGACTCCGTAAAGCTGCACGGAGCGGACTTTCTCGTCGTCGTCGTGCGAAATGATCCGCAGTGACTCGGGCGTCCGCTCCACGAGGGCCCGCGATGTCACCATCTCGGCCACATACAAGCCGCCACCGTATTCACGGCAGAGCCTGCGGAAGGCCGAGTTGGTAATCCCTGCCATGGGAGCAAGGATCACCGGGGTGTCCACGGTGATCCCGCCAAGCTTCAAAGGCGGGAGCTCAAGCTTGGGAGTAGGAGGCGTTGCTACAACAGTCACCCATCCATTGTCGCAAATCGGGGCAAATCGGCCGTTGGGCGTGGACGGGGCCGCTAGGGTGCGGGGTCCACCCCGTCCCCACGGCGCTCGGCTTCCCGTTGGGCGCGTCGGCTCCCCGGGCGGGCCGGCTTGCCGCCCGCGCGTGGCGACTCGCCCCCGTCGAGCCTTTCTTCGCTGCCGGCACCCAAGCGATCGGAACTTACGACGGCGGCAGCTGCAGCCAGCGCGCCGGTGTCCTCTACGTCGTCAGGATTCACGGAGGAAATCGGCGCTGCCTTCTTCACTCCGGTCGCCTTGACCACCAGCACGGCAATCAATGTTGTTACGGGGATCGCAAGGACGAGGCCTATGGAACCAACGAGTGTCCGGATGACTTCTTCGGACAACTCCGCGCTCGTCAGGGCTTCAGCGAGCGGCCGGTCGTAAAGCATCACGATGATCAGGATGGGCAGGGCAGCACCGGCATACGCGAAGGCGATCGTGTAAACGGTGGAGGCGATGTGGTCCCGGCCGATCCGCATGGCCGAGGAGAAAAGCTTGCGCGCACTCGTGTTCGGCGCGAGCTCGTACAGTTCCCAGACAGCGGAGGACTGGGTAATTGTGACGTCGTTCAGCACACCTAGACCGGAGATGATGAGGCCGCACAGGATGATGCCGGAGATCGAGATATTCCCCGACATGTTCACCAAGGTGGAGGCGTCATGGTCCCCTACACCGGCCAAATTGGCGGCGTCGGTGGCCCACGCCGCGAGCAACGCAGTAATTCCCAGGCCGAAAATGGTTCCCAGCAGCGCCGTGGATGTCCGTGCCGAGAATCCATGGGCGAAATACAGGACCCCGATCATGATCACCGTGGACCCTACCAAAGCCAGCAACAGTGGCGGCTTGCCCTCCACAAGGCCGGGCAGGATGAAACTGACCAGCACAACGTAGGCGCCAACAAGGCCCAGCAGCGCACGGAAGCCGCGCCAGCGCGCCACCGCGATCACCACCGCCGCATACAGCACAGCCAGGAGGGCAATCGGCATGCTGCGCACGAAGTCGACAAAGACATAGGATGGCGCTCCGCTGCCCTGGGACGCCCCTTGGACTCCTGAAAGGTTCAGGTAGCGGATGGAGTCGCCCACATCCACGCCATGGGACTTCGCGACGTCGGGGTTGATGACCACTTTGACGGGTTCCCCGCCGTTGTCCGGTTCAGTGAAGGCGAAGGTGCACTCCGAGCCTGTCTGGCCTGTGTCCGTTTGGCCGGGTACGGACTGGCCCGTCTGCGTGCAGCTTTCCTGCACCACCCGTTGGATCTTGCCGGTGTCGAACGTGACCCCCGGAGCAGCCTGGTAGGGACTCGCGAACGAAATCCCTTCCCGGCTGCCCGAGGGCCACATGACGATCATGGCCACCAGCGTCAACACACCCAGCGGCACAAGCACCGCCGCTAAAAGCCAATTCGCCCTCTTGCGCGAGGCTATTGCCTGCGGAGTCGGCTCGGAACTTTCAGAATGACCGTGGGAGTGACCGTGGCCCATCAGACGCAAAACCTCATGCCTCAACCCTACGCGGGTCAGTCGCTCACAATCAGCGTGTCCGCACCACGGACGTGGGCCTTGCCTGATTCCAGCAAGGGCTCAAGGACGTTGCGCAGCGCGGTCATGGACTCATCCACTTCCAGCAGCACAGGATGCTGGTACGCAATGAGTGCCAGCAGGTCCCGGACGGCGGACTCCGCCTCCTCCCCCGAAAGCTGAGGCTCGTGCCCCAGGAACACATCCGAGGGCTCGTCGGATTCGCCATGCGCATAGCTGATCGCAAACGCCTGGATCCTGCCCTTTTTGGAAGCCGGCACGCCCTGGCCGAACGCGCTGGCCCTCGGTGCCCGCAGCACAATGGCTCCATGCGCTCCGGTGAGGTCATGCAGGAAGAGCCTCTGGACTGTGGCAATGCTGAGCTCACCGGGGCTGTCCCAGTGATGGACAGCGGAATAGTAGCGGCCCACAACGTCGCTCAGTTCCACCGATCCCGTGGCGAGGTCCTCCACACGCTCGGAAGCGGCTTCCTCGGAGCCGTCGCCGAACCTCGGCAGCTTCAGCGGCTCCGGGGCGACCACCACAAGTTGTGACCGTTGGATGGGACCAAGCCCGGCCGCCTCGGCAAAGGCGGCGCCGGGCGTACCCGGCTCCACTTTGCTGCGCAGCTTGGAAACGCCCGACGGCGAGTTCCCGGCTTCGCGTCGCAGCATGGTCAGCAGGGTCGCGCCGATTCCGTTGCGCCGGTGGTCCTTGGCAACTTCGACGTACGCCCAGAGGCGTTCCGGATGGAGCGAAGCCTCATGGACTACGCCGGCCGCCACGGGAATGCGGACGCCGTCAACGACGTCCTCGGCCACGATGCAGCGGCGCCACGGCTGGTTGCCCGACGGCGCCAACGCTGCGCGGAACTGCTCTGCGGGGAGGGTTTCAGGGTCGCCCCAGATCTCCAGGAGGGCGAGGTCGTCGCCCTCCTTCCACTCGCGGTATTCCAGCGCCACGGCTAAGCGCCGATCAGTCGTGCTGCCAGGTAGGCCTCAACCTTGTCCAGGGAGACGCGCTCCTGGCTCATGGTGTCGCGCTCACGGATGGTCACGGCCTGGTCTTCGAGGGTGTCGAAGTCCACGGTGATGCAGAACGGGGTGCCGATCTCGTCCTGGCGACGGTAGCGGCGGCCAATGGCTCCGGCGTCGTCGAAGTCGATGTTCCAGTTCTTGCGCAACTGGGCGCCGAGCGCCTTGGCTTTCGGAGACAAATCCTCGTTGCGGCTCAGCGGCAGGACGGCGGCCTTGACCGGCGCCAGTCGCGGATCCAGCTTCAGGACCGTACGGACATCGACGCCGCCCTTGGCGTTGGGTGCCTCGTCTTCCGTGTAGGAGTCGATCAGGAAGGCCATGAAGGAACGGGTCAGGCCGGCGGCGGGCTCGATCACGTACGGCGTGTAGCGCTCGTTGGTGGCCTGGTTGAAGTAGCTCAGGTCAGTGCCTGAGGCTTTGGCGTGTGTTGAAAGGTCGAAGTCCGTGCGGTTTGCGATACCTTCGAGCTCGCCCCACTCCGAGCCCTGGAATCCGAAGCGGTACTCAATGTCCGTGGTGCCCTTGGAGTAGTGGCTCAACTTCTCCAACGGGTGCTCGAAGAAGCGCAGGTTTTCTTCGCGGATGCCAAGGCCCGTGTACCAGGACATACGTTCGTTCATCCAGTACTGGTGCCATTCTTCATCCGTGCCGGGCTCGACGAAGAACTCCATTTCCATCTGCTCGAATTCCCGGGTGCGGAAGATGAAGTTGCCGGGGGTGATCTCGTTGCGGAAGGACTTGCCGATCTGGCCGATGCCGAAAGGCGGCTTCTTCCTGGAGGTGGTGAGAACGTTGTTGAAGTTCACGAAGATGCCCTGGGCGGTCTCCGGACGGAGGTAGTGCAGCCCCTCCTCGCTGGCAACCGGGCCAAGGAACGTCTTGAGGAGGCCCGAGAATTCCTGGGGCTCGGTCCACTGGCCGCGGGTACCGCAGTTGGCGCAGGCGATGTCGGCGAGGCCGTTCTCAGCCTTGCGGCCCTTCTTTTCCTCGTATTCTTCTTCGAGGTGGTCAGCGCGGTAGCGCTTGTGGCAGGAAAGGCATTCCACCAGGGGGTCGGAGAACACCTCGACGTGGCCGGAAGCTTCCCATACCTGGCGGGGCAGGATGACGGAGGAGTCCAGGCCAACCACGTCTTCGCGGCCGCGGACCATGCTCTGCCACCACTGGCGCTTGATGTTTTCCTTCAGTTCCGCACCGAGGGGACCGTAATCCCATGCAGAGCGCGAGCCACCATAGATTTCACCGGCCTGGAACACGAAACCCCTCCGCTTGGAGAGGGAAATGACCTGGTCGAGGACGGATTTTGCTGCCATGGGTACTCCATATTTCTACAGGGCCGCTGGGTGCGGTCCGCGGTGGGTTGATCTGTGCAGGAAGCTGCGTGTCCTAGCCTACCGGCCTTTCAGGGTCGACCTCCCAGCCAAGGGCCCCTTCGGCCACGGCAAGGTGGCCGCAATGATCGCGACGAGGGTCAGCAACGTTCCCAACACCGTGGGCAAGGTCACCACAGTACCCGGCGCCGGGATCACGATGTCGAGCATCAGGGAGCCGAGCAGCTGCCCGGCGATCATGCCGAGGCCGGTGATAAGGACTCCGAGGCTTCGGACCAGCAGGGCCGCGAGGCCAATGGCCACGCACCCCATGGGGCCGCCGAGGTAGTACCACCATTCAGCAGGCAGGGGTTTCCCTGTTCCTGCCACCGCGGACTTGATGAGCCAGGCTGCCCACAGGACGGCGGAGCCGGCCAGAAAATTCACCAACGTAGCCGCGAGGGGCGTGCCGTAGTGGACCGTGGCCGTGCCGTTCATGGCTTGCTGGAAGCTCATCAGGAAACCCGCCAACAGGGGCAAGAGGACCGGCAGAACCAACGCACCGGCGTCGGGCGTTCCACCAAAACGCGGGGAGACAGCCCAGGCGACGGCCGCGACAGTGGCGACACTTCCCATCACCCGGATACCGGTGATGGAGCGTTTGCCCCCGGGCCCGAGGCCCAGGCGGTCCACGAGCAATCCGCTGAGGGTCTGTCCGGTCACGGTGGCTACAGTGAAGACCGCAACGCCCAGCAGACCTACCGTGAACGACTGCGCAAAGACAAAGAACGCCCCGATTCCACCGGCCATGACGTAGAACGGCGGAAAGCTGCGGTTGCGGACCGCCGGAAGGATGTTGCACAGTCCGGCGCGGCCCTTGGGCGTCAGGAGCGAAATCATCGCGATCACCACCAGTCCAGTGGTGAAGCTCACCACTGAGGCGGTGACGACGTCGTCAACGGCCACCGCGAGCGCCCCGTTGATGCGCCCTTGGAGTGGCAGGACCAGCCCGGTGACCACGGCAAGAGGCAGCCCGAGGGCGAGCGGAAGGGTGGAACGTTGGGGCTGCGGCACTGTCACCACACTACTTCAGGCATCATTGCTGTATGAGCAACCCCGAAATCGAAGAGATCCCCATCCGCGACGACATGATCCGCCTGGGCCAAGTCCTGAAGCTGGCGAACCTTGTGGAGGACGGCGTTGAGGCCACGGAGCTCATCAAGAACGGCTTGGTCAAGGTCAACGACGACATCGAGGAACGCCGTGGCCGGCAGCTTCACGCCGGGGACACCGTTACCGTCAACGGCCGGACAGTACGGATCGCCTCTGCCTAGCTGAGGACTTTGTGGGTGAGGAATTCGCCCACATGCCCGATTTCCTGCTGGTTGATGCCGTGCCACATCCCTGTGTAAAGGACTTTGGTCAGGTCCACGTGCTTGCGGACCCAACCCATGGTGTACTCGATCTTGTCGGGGGTAATGACGGGGTCCTGCTGGTCGCGGCCCCAGAACATCGGGACCGAACCGTCCAGTTCCGAGTCGCGGAAGGCAGCGTCAGCACCGGCGTCGACGACGAACCCTGAAAGCCCGACGACGGCGGCGAAGTCAGCGGGCCGGTACCGCAGCATCGTGGTCGCCATGGCCATGCCCATGGAGAACCCCAGCAGCGTCACTGAAGAGTGGTTGGCCTTCACCGTATCCAGCCATTCAAGGGCGTACTCGGCAGCGAGCTTCACCGCCTCCAACGAGTAGTCGATCGACGCCGTCAGCGGGAACCACGTGAATCCGGGACCCATCGGCATCGGCGCCCGGAGCGCAGCAACGACGAAGCCGTCCGGAAGCAGACCCGCGAGGCTGAACAGATCGTCCTCGTTGGAGCCGTAGCCGTGGAGCAGGACCAGCAGCGGCTTGCCCGCACGATCGGCTTCGTCATGGGACCAGAGGACAACGGGCGCGGGGAATGCTACGGCTTCAGTCATGGGACTATTCTTGCAGTTACCGATGAGTAACAACCTACGGTGGCGTAGGTTCGCAGGTACGAGGCAGGATGTGAAGCGTGAGTGACTTCAATTCGTTGGTGAAACCGGGCGAGCCGGTCCAAAAGCACCCGTGGAGCCGTTACGTGGCCCTGGGTGATTCGTTCACGGAAGGCATCGGTGATCCCGAGCCCCGAAACCCCGGCGGCTTCCGCGGGTGGGCGGACCGCGTCGCGGAAGAACTCGGCAGGGGCCACGAAGACTTCGCCTACGCCAACCTCGCCATCCGGGGCCGGTTGCTGCAACAGATCGTGGATGAGCAAGTAGGCCCTTGTTTGGAACTCCAGCCCGACCTCGTGTCCATCTCAGCCGGCGGCAACGACCTCATCCGCCCCGGCGGAGATCCGGACTTGCTGGCAGAGAAGCTCGACGCCGCCGTTCAGGAACTTGGCTCCGGCGGCGCCACTGTGGTGCTCTTCAATGGACCGGACACGGCGTCCTCCGTCCTCGGGCGGATACGCGGCAAGGTGGCCATCTACAACGAAAACCTCAGGACGGTGGCCGCGCGCCACGACGCGATCGTGGCCGACATGTGGTCCCTCAGGCAGTTGGCCGATCCGCAAATGTGGGACGAGGACCGCCTGCACTTCTCGCCCTTGGGCCACCACACCATCGCCATGATGGTGCTTGATGCCCTGAACGTCCAGCACACGCTGGAACCGCTCCTGCCGAAGCCGCTGCCACCGCGAACGTGGCGCGAGGCACGCTCCTCGGACCTGGTCTGGGCGCGTGAATACTTTGTCCCGTGGGTCATCAGGAGGCTGCGCCACCAGTCCTCAGGGGACGGCATTACGCCCAAACGCCCGACGCCGGGGCCCGTCTTCGGACCCACCGGCAGCATGCTGCCCCGCGGCTGACATGACGCACGCACCGGGTGGGCGGCCCTTGGATGCCGGTTTGGGCCTGCAGCCTGAGGATGTGGTGGGACTGCGTTTGCGACGACAACAATTGCGGGCTCCCCATGCGGCGGACACCGGCGCGGCGCTCCGGAACCTCCTGGCAGTCCAGTCGCAGGAGTTTGCCTACGCCCGCTGGACCCTCGCCCAGCGGACGTACGGATCAACGGCCCAGGACGTGGAGCAAGCCGTCGCTGATGGCACCGTCCTGCGAACGCATATTCTTCGTCCCACCTGGCACTTTGTGCACCGGGAGGACCTGGGCTGGCTGATGGCGTTGTCGGCAGACCGCCTACATCAGGGAAACAAGGGCATGTACCGGCAGACCGGCGTGGACGAGGACGCTGCTGCGCGAAGCGGAAAGATCCTCGCCGAAGCGGTGGCGGGCGGTGCACATAAGACGCGCGAAGAACTTGCCGTGGTGTTGGGACAAGCCGGGTTCCCGAGCAAAGGACTTGGCTTTATCTACCACCTGATGCACGCCGAGATCAGCGGAATCCTGGTGAGCGGCACTCCTGTTCGTTCCGCCGGCGGGGCCCTCAAGCAAAGCTATGCGTTGTTTGAGGAACGGGTTCCCAACGCCGCTGGTGGCCCTTTGACCGGCGATGACCGCGATGCGGCACTGGGCCGACTCGCCTTGCGCTATTTCAGCAGCCGTGGCCCTGCCACCGTGAAGGACTGCGCGGCATGGTCCGGACTGACCCAAAAGGATGTGCGACGCGGTCTCGAGGCAGCCCATGGGCTTTCAGAAGGATCCTTGACCCCGGTGGTCATTGACGGCGTTGACTTTTACCTTGCTGCCGAGGAGGTTGAAGCGCTGGACCGGACCCCGCGGACGGCCGACCCGGAGCCGGCACTCCCGCGGGTGGACCTCATCCAGTGCTACGACGAGTACGTCATGGGGTACTCGCAATCCCGGCACTACCTCGGCGGCACGGCACCCTACTTCCCTGAGGACAACGGCCCCATGCATGTGGTCCTGCTTGATGGCAGATTGGCCGGTTGGTGGCGCCACGCTTTCTCCGGAGGAGCCTGCGAAGTGCACGTCCGCATGAACCGTGCTGCCACGGCGCCCGAACAGCAGGCGCTGGATGCCGAGGTGGAACGCTATGGGCGGTTCCTGGGGATTCAGGCCACGTTGGTGTGAAGCCCAGGCATCACTGCCTACTGCTTGGTCAGGCAACGGCTTGGTCAGGCGAAGAATGCCTCACGAAGCTGGACGGACAACTGCCCGATCTCGGTCAGGAAGCCATCGTGTCCGATGGGGGCCTCGATCAGGTGGACCGAAACATCGCCGGGAAGGTTGTCGGCGAGTTCCCGGGATTGCGCGGGGAAGTACAGACGGTCCGTATCCACCGCCGCCACGAAGAATTCGGCAGTGGCTTGGGCCAGGGCCTCCCGCAGCGTTCCCCGGCCGCGGCTGACGTCATGGGACATCAAGGCCTCGGTGATGGCGATGTAGCTGTTGGCATCAAAGCGGCGGACCAGTTTGGTGCCTTGATGGTCGAGGTAGCTCTCCACCTGGTAGCGCCCCCGCTCCCCCAGGACCGGTGCGGCCAGCGGGGTTTCCTGGTGCTGCGCTTCGCGGCCGAAGCGGAAATCGAGTTCCAGGGCCGAACGGTAGGTGATGTGGGCGATCCGGCGCGCCAATGCCAATCCTGCTTCCGGGGCAGGTCCGCCGTAGTAATCGCCGTTGTTGAAATTCGGGTCCTGACGGATGGCGAGGGTCTGCGATTGGGCGAACGCGATCTGTTCCGCCGTGCTGTAGGCCCCCACGGAGATCACGGCACAACGCCGGACACGTTCCGGAAAGGTGACTGCCCACTCCAGCGCTCGCGCACCACCCATGGAACCGCCCAGGACGGCGTGCCACGCCTGAATGCCCAAAGCGTCCGCGAGTCGCGCTTCGGCCGCGGTGCTGTCGCGGAGCGTGATAAGCGGGAACCGGGATCCCCAGGGGCGACCATCCGGAGCTTCGGACGAAGGACCCGTGCTGCCGTAGCAGCCGCCAACGATGTTGATGGAAACCACGAAGAACCTGTTGGTGTCGATGGTGGCGCCCGGCCCGACGAGCTGTTCCCACCAGCCTTCTTCGTCCGTGGCTCCCCGCGCCACGTGGGTGCTGCCGGTTAGCGCGTGTTGGATGAGGACCGCATTGGACGCATCCGCGTTCAGGCGCCCCCAGGTTTCATAGGCCAGGACAACGTTCGGGAGGTATCCGCCGGCTTCAAGATCCAGCGGACCCACGCTGGCGAACTTGACCGTTCCGTCTTCTTCGCCCGATTTCGGGAGTGCTGTAGCAGTAATGGTCATTCCTTTGACACCTAACCTCGCGCTTGCCCATCGCCTTGCGTGCGACAGGCCAGGTCCTCACCCGGGGCACCCCACCGCGGAGGAGGGTTGCCGGCCAGCAAGCCGGGGCTGTTCGCTGGCACTCATGACCTAATACGTAGAGTCTAGGAAAGACACCACCTTCATGGCGAAGAATGTGACAGCTGTGTGACGGTTTGGGGCGTTTTCGTTCAGCAAGGTGCACTTCAGAGTGCCGTCCGGCGAATATTCGTCGGACGGCACTCCCCGTGATACTCAGGTGCGGCGGTGATTATGCGCCCTTGGCACTGCGGAATCCGGCTTGAAGGTCCGCGATGATGTCGTCCACATGCTCGATGCCGACGGCCAGGCGGACCAAGCCGGGGTTGACGCCCGCAGCAACCTGCTGCTCAACCGTCAATTGGCTGTGGGTGGTGGACGCGGGGTGGATGACCAGCGAACGAACGTCGCCGATGTTGGCCACATGTGAGTGGAGCTCGAGTCCGTCGACAAAACGCTTCCCTGCCTCGACCCCGCCCTTGATGGTGAATGCCACAACCGCGCCCGTACCCCGCGGCCCGTACTTCCGTCCACGGTCATACCAAGGGCTGGACGGCAGACCCGCAAAGGCGACCGATTCGACGTCGTCATGAGCTTCCAGCCATGCCGCCACTTTAGTGGCGTTGGAGACATGGCGTTCCACGCGCAGGCTCAGAGTCTCAAGTCCTTGGGCGATGAGGAAAGCGTTGAACGGGGACACCGCGGAGCCAAGGTCGCGCAGCAGTTGGACCCGGGCCTTGAGGATGTAGGACAGGTTCGCGCCAAGCGCGCCGTCCTTCCCGAGGTCCCGGGCGTAGACGAGGCCGTTGTAGCTGGGGTCCGGTGTGTTGAAGTTGGGGAACCGCTCCGGGTCCCGGGAGAAGTCGAAGTTCCCTGAGTCCACGATCACGCCGGCGATCGCCGCGCCATGGCCGCCAAGGTATTTGGTGGCTGAGTGCACCACGATGTCCGCACCCCATTCGATGGGGCGTATCAGATACGGGGTGGAGAGGGTGTTGTCCACGATCAACGGCACACCCGCTTCGTGCGCCACCCCGGCAATTCCCTCGATGTCCAGCACGTCCTGGCGCGGGTTGGAAACCACCTCGCCGAAGAACAGCTTGGTGTTGGGCTGGACGGCCGCGCGCCACTGTTCCAGGTTGTCCGGGTCCTCAACGAACGTCACGGAGATCCCGAACTTCTTCAACGTATGCGCAAGCAGGTTGTACGTGCCGCCATAGAGGCTCGGGCTGGCCACGACGTGGTCTCCGGCTTCGGCAATGTTCAGGATCGCGAAGGTTTCCGCTGCCTGTCCGGAACTGAGCAGGAGGGCACCAAGGCCCCCTTCCAGGCTCGCGATGCGCTGTTCCACGGCGTCCTGCGTTGGGTTGCCGATCCGGGTGTAGATGGGCGCGAGCTCTGCCAGCGCAAAGCGGTTGGCGGCACTCTCAGCACTGGGAAAAACGAAAGACGTGGTCTGGTAGATCGGGAGGGAACGTGCGCCCGTTGCGCCATCAGGCTCCTGGCCTGCATGGATCTGGCGGGTTTCGAAGGACCATCCGTGGGACATTGCATTCTCCTTGTCGTAGCGCGCTGTTCTGGTTGGGCGGGTTGCGTGGGGCCAGTCTAGGAAGCGCCGGCCGTGGCGGTCCGCTTTGTGACGAAGACGGAATTTTTCGGACTTCTCGGGTCGTTTCCGCGTACCGGCATGACGCCTCGGGACGCATTTCAGTAACATCCCACCTTAGTTAGGCTGGACTTAGCTGAGACCCCGATCACAAAGTGCCAAGATGAAGCCATGCGCATGGATCACGTCTCTTACGCTTGTGAACGAGATGGCCTTTTGGCCACGACAGAACGAATTTCCGCAGCTCTGGGAGTGGACGCAGTCCGGGGCGGAGTGCACCCGCGCTTCGGCACCCGGAACATGATCATTCCCTTGGCGGATAACAAATACCTGGAAGTCGTGGAGGTCCTGGACCACCCCGCTTCCGACAAGGCACCCTTCGGCCAGGCAGTCAGGGCACGCTCGGCAGCGGGTGGCGGTTGGATGGGCTGGTGCGTCGCCGTTGACGACCTCGCTCCGTTCGAAGAACGCCTTGGCCGCTCAGCGGTACCCGGCAACAGGAAGTTCCCCGATGGCCGCGAACTGGTGTGGCAGCAGATCGGCATCCTCGGACTCATCGCTGATCCGCAGGTGCCGTATTTGCTCAAGTGGGAGGGCGACCCGTCGCTGCACCCGTCCAGGGTTTATGAAAGCGACGTCAAGATGTCCAGCCTGACCATTGCAGGCTCGGCGGAACGTGTCACCGAATGGCTGGGCGAACCTGTGGAGAAGCCGCTTGAGGACGTCGCGGTCCAATGGATGGCTCCCCACGGCACGCCGGGCATCATGTCCGTCACGTTCGAAACCGCCTCGGGGGCCGTCACCATCTAGGCGGAGTCACTATCCAACAGTCCCCTTCCACGAGGGGGCAACTCCCCGGCCAGCGTGTCCGGGTGCAGCTTCGGCCGCCATCAGCGGGTGCCAATGACGTCACCCACCGATGGCGGCCGAATATCTTTAAGCAGTTCCCCTGAGAGCGCCTAAGCAGCGTGTCAGCCCAGCCCCATCGCTTTGCCGAAGAGGCTGAAGCCGACGAATGCCACGATATCCAGTAGTGCGTGCGCGATGACCAGCGGCATGACCCGCTTGGTCTTGGTATAGATCCATGCGAACACGAGGCCCATCACCATGTTCCCGATGAACGGCCCGAATCCTTGGTACAAGTGGTAACTGCCGCGCAGGACGGCGCTGACAACGATCGCCACCGCCGTGCTCCAGCCAAACTTTCCGAACCGGTCCAGAAGGTACGCCACCACGATCACTTCCTCAACGATCGCGTGTCGCATGGCCGAAAGAATCAACACGGGCACGGTCCACCAGTACGCATCCAGTCCGCTCGGCACAATTGCTGTGGTCACTCCCAGTGCGCGCCCAACCGCGTAGAGGCCCAGTGACGGGATCCCGATGGCGGCGGCCAGCGCGAGCCCTTGCAACATGTCCCTGCCGGGACGGGCGAAGTTGAACCCAAGCCGATCGAAGGCCGAACCACCCGCGTCTTCCCGGTTCAGCGGCGAGTGCGATGAAAGGAAGTAGAACACAAGGACTACGGGGACCAGGGCGAACACAATGTCCAACAACTGGTAGGTGAGGTCGAAGTATTCTCTGCTGCTTTGCGACCTGTTCAGCGTCGAGGTGGCCTCGGACAGTGGCGCGCGCGTCATCTTGTCCAAAAGCTGCACCACCGAATACACGGCTGACTGGCCCAGCGAAAGGCCCAGTACGATCAGTACTTCGGCGCGCAGGCGGCGATGGGACGCTAGGAACATGTACCTATCTTGCCTTCAATTCCTGCCACTTTGCCGGGAACGACGAACAGTGCTCTGACGCCGCCCCGTCGAACCGGAAACTCAGCCCGCTGCCGGTGCGACGATGACTTCCGTGCCTTTGGCTTCGAACGCGGCCTTGTCCTCGGCCTTGATGCCGGCGTCCGTGATGAGGTGCCGGAACTCGTAACCAGCCATGGCTGCAAAGGAGCGGCGCCCCACCTTGGACGAGTCGGCCACAACATAGGATTCAGTGGCGCGGCGGGCCATGACAGTGTTCACCATGGCTTCGCCCTCGTCCGTGATAGTGGGGCCGAGGTCCGGATCCACGCCGTTAACGCCGATGAACGCGATATCCAAGGCAACCTTCTGCATGATCACATCCGTGTACGGTCCCACGAGCTCGTAGGAACGCGGGTTGAGGATCCCGCCGGTGACCATGATCTTGATGTTGGGACGAACTGCAAGTTGCGATGCGATGTTGATCGCGTTGGTGACCACGGTGAGCGTGGGACGGTTGGACGGTGCGTTGAGGTCCTCACGGGTGGACAGCAACTGCGCCAGGGCGGTGTTGGTGGTTCCACCGCTGAGCCCGATTACGGCACCTGGCCGGATCAGTGCAGATGCTGCCTGCGCGATGTCCTGCTTTGCCTCCGCGTGATCGTCACGGTTGTAGCGGCCGGGAAGGTCGTAGGCCACGGATCCCGTAGTGGCGCCGCCCCGGGTGCGGCTCAGGAGCCGCTGTTTAGCCAGGCTGTCGAGGTCCCGGCGTGCCGTGGCAGGTGACACGCCAAGCCGCGTCACGATGTCCTCGACTTCCACGTGGCCGGATTCGGCCAGGAGGTCAAGGATGGCGGTCAGCCGATCGGTGCGGGTCATGACAAGCCTTTCGCGGGGTCTGGCTATTTCGCTTTGGCGAACAGCGTCAGCATACGTGCGGATTCAAGCACCAGTGCTTCCCGTCCGGCCTTGATGTACTTCCGGGAATCCACCACTGCAGGGTTGGCATCGAGGTACTCACGGACGGCGCGGGTGAAGAACCCGTTCAAATGTGTGGATACGTTGATCTTAGTCATACCGGCGCCAATCGCACCTACGAGCATCTCGTCTGTGACGCCTGAAGAGCCGTGAAGGACCAAAGGCTTTCCCACTGCGGATTTCAACCTGCCTATCAGCGGCAGGTCCAGCTCGGCGCTGCGTTCCGTCATGGCATGGGATGACCCAACGGCAACGGCGAGCGCATCTACCCCCGTGGCGTCGACGAACGCCTTGGCCTCGGCAGGATCCGTTCGTACACCGGGCGCGTGGGCTCCATCCTTCCCGCCCACTTTGCCGAGTTCGGCTTCAACGTAGACGCCACGCTCCCGGGCATACCGGGCAACCCGGCGGGTGACCTCAACGTTCCAGTCGTAGGGCAGGTGCGCGCCGTCGAACATGACGGACCCGAACCCCAAGTCCACTGCGGCGAGCGCGAGGTCTTCAGACTCGGCGTGGTCCAGGTGGACAGCTACGGGGACGGCGGCGTCGCGGGCGATGGCCAGGGCAGCAACGGCGATCGGTTCCAGACCCCCGTGGTACTTGGCGCAATTCTCGGAAATCTGAAGGATCAGGGGCACTCCTGCAGCTTCGGCACCGGCGACAAGGCCCTCAGCCGTTTCCACATGGATGATGTTGAACGCCCCTTGGCCGGTACCGTTGCCGGCGGCCCTTTCCATCAGTTCCCGGGTGTTGACCAGGGTCATCCGGTCTCCTTCCATGTCACGATCAGCCGTTGTTCCAGTTCCTTGTAGCGGGGCGAGATCTCCCCGGCCGCCGGCATGAGCACGGCCGCAGCGGACCAGGCGGTGGCCCGCCGGAGTATCCCGCGCGGCTCCGTCACGCCTTCGGCGAGGGCGACGGCGGCAGCCGCCACACCGGCGTCGCCCGCCCCTGTGGGATTGCCGCTGAGCGGTTCGGGGAGGCGGGCGCTCCAGTAGCCGCCCGGCGATGCATGGTCGAAGGCGAGCATGCCGTCGGCGCCTGCGCTGACCAGGACTGTCCTGGCGCCCATCCCGATCAGAGCCAGGGCGGCGGCTTCAACGCTCGTCTCCCCCGTGGCGTCCGCGAGCTCGTGATGGTTGGGTTTGAGGACGTCCGCGCCGGCCTTTGCCGCGGCGATGATTCCCGGCCCGGAGGTATCGATGATCGCGGGTATGCCGGCATCATGCGCCATCCGGACGAGCGACGGATAGAAGTCCGCAGGTGCATCCGGTGGCAGGCTCCCCGAGCCGACCAGCACCGCGGCGGCTTCCCCGCCATTACTATGGATGGCTAGGTCGACGGCGGCACGCAGCGAGCGCCACTCGTCCGGGAGGAGGGCTTGCCCTTCCTCGTTGAAGATGGAGGTTTCGCCGGCGACCGTATCCACCAGGGCGATACTGCGGCGCGTCTCGGCGGCGACTGCCACCAGGCTATGGGGAACTCCGCTGGTCCACAGCTCGGCAGCGAGGGTCTGCCCTGCGGCGCCCCCGGTTGGCGCGATGGCGAGGACCGGATGGCCGAGCTGGTGCACCACGCGGGCTACGTTGAGCCCCTTGCCGCCGGCACGGCTGAGTGGAGTGGGCACGCGGTGGCTCGCACCTTCGGTGATGCCGTGGACGGTGTAGGTCATGTCGATGGCCGGATTGGGGGTCACTGTGACAATGCGGTTCATGAGGTGGCTCCCAGGAGTGCGCGTGCGTTCAGCGCCGCGCCGAGCAGTCCCGCGTCTTGTCCGAGCTGGGCCCGGATCAGGCGGGGCCGCCGCTGGAAATCCAGGATTTGGTCCACGCGGTGGCGAAGCGGTTCAAGCAGCTCTTCCCCGGCTTCTGCCAAGCCTCCGCCAATCACCACGGCCTCGGTGCCGATGATGTTGACGCATTGGCAGATGGTGAAAGCCAAGGCATCCACTGCCTCCGACCAGATCCGGGCAGCGGTTTCGTCGCCGGAACGTGCCCGGAGCAGGACATCGCGGGCGCCATCCACCGGCGTGCCCGTGAATGTGCTGTATCGCTTGGCGATGGCACCGGCGGAACCGACGGCCTCCAGGATGGTCGCGCCTCCGGTGCCGGGTCCACTTCCGGTGCCGTGGCCGCCGTCGGGGTTCGGGACTTGGGCATGCCCAAGTTCGCCGGCGAAACCACCGGCCGTGACCGCTTTTCCGTCCGAGAAGACTGCCGCCGCTATTCCGGTCCCCACCACCATGACCACTACTTCCTTGAACTCCTTGGAGCCGCCGAAATGGTGCTCCACGGCAGCCGCAGAGCGGACATCATGGTCAAACGCCACAGGCATTCCCAAACGTTTTTCGGCCTCGGCCGTGAAAGGGAAATCGCGCCAACCAAGGTTGGCCGAATAGATACCGATTCCGTCCTTTGAGTCCACAATGCCGGGCACGATGACGCCGGCAGCTTTGGGAGTGATGTCCGGGAACTCGGACGCGAGTTCGTCCGCGAGCACAGCAAGCCGGTCAAGTACCGCCTCTCCAGGGCGGGAAGGGTCCAATGGCGTGGGGACGCGACGCAACCCAAGGACGGCCCCTTGGGCATCCACGAGTCCGGCCTTGATGTCGGTTCCGCCGACATCGAAGGCCAGGACTGCTGATTCTGCGGCTCCAAGAACCATGGGAGGCACCTAGGCGGTGGCGTCGAGAATGACGGAGCGTGTGAGGTTCCGGGGCAGGTCGGGATTGAGCCCCCGGGCGCGGGCCCGTTCAAGGGTTACCTTGTGCACCCGTGCCAGTTCCGCCAGAGGGTGGTTGTCCGAACGGACGTAAAGGGCGCCCGTCGCAGCCATGTCGTTGGCCAGTCCCTCGGGCTCGTCGCCGAACAGCCATGTCACTCGTCCGGGGGCGGCGATGGAGATGGGGCCGTGGCGGTATTCCATGGCCGGGTAGGACTCGGTCCAGCCCTGCACGGCTTCCCGCATCTTCAGTCCCGCCTCGTGGGCAAGGCCCACGGTCCAACCCGTGCCCAGGAACGTGAACTGTTCGGCGTCCAGGAGTTCTTGGGCGACCTCGCCGGCGACAGCGGCTTGAGCGTCCTCGATGGCCGGGGCCAGGTCGATGTCCAAGCTGGTCAGCAAGTACACGAGGGCGGTGGTCGCAAAGCGTGTCTGCACAACAGACCGCTCATCCGCGTAGGGCAAGCCGATGACGGCGTCCGCCAACCCGACAATGGGCGAAGCGGTGTCGCCGATAATTGCGATGGTTGGGACAATCCCCTTGAGCTGCGTCAGGACCTCAAGGACTTCAGTTGTAGTGCCGGAGCGCGTTATGGCCACGACCACGTCGTAACGGCGGTCCACGCTGTTGCTGTTCAGGAATGCTTCGGACGCGGCGAAGGCATCCGTGACTCCCTTGCCTGCGGATTCGCGGGCGGCCGCGTAGCTCTGGGCCATGAACCAGGAAGTACCGCAACCGATCACCGCGATGCGCAAACCGTCCGCGGGAAGCAGGCTTTCGGAACCGGCCTGGATGATGGCCCGACGCCAAACTTCCGGCTGGGATGTCAGTTCTTCCTCCATGAAGGCGCCGAGTGTGTTGTCGCTCATTGTGTGTTCTGCTCCCGCTCAACTAATGACGTTTTCTGATCTATAGAAACACTAAACGATCAATTTCAATCTCACAAGGATCATCTACTGGAGTGGATGGGCAAGGCCGCCGTACGGCTGGCCACAGACTGATCAAAGCCTGCCGGCGGCGCCACCGACCCCCGCACGCACATCACGGAACGCCACGAACCCTTCACGCAGAAGGGTTCGCTCATCAATGTCATCGACGAAGTGTTGGACGGAAGGTGGTCGCCGATCCCCCACGATGAGAACCAGGCTCCCTATGGCGGCCCCGGCCTCGCGTATTGCACCACCGAGGCAGCCGGACCATCAGCTCAACGGTCACTGTCCGCACACTTCCCAGGCCGCCGCTGGGCACCGTCTTGCCAGCGACCACCCCTGGGTCAGTGCAACCACGGTTGGGGCCCTGCGGAAAAGGACCAACCGAACGGCCGCACGGGCGCCGGCCAGCGCTCCCGTGACATTGAACGTGGACGTCAACGACGCACAGTATGTGGTCCTGTTGGCCAACGACGCCGGCGACGGAAACGGCAACGACCACGCCGACTGGGCCGACGCGAAGTTCACGTGTTCCTAAGTTTCCTCTTTAGACGGCCTGCTGGCCGGCCCGCCAGACCGAATGCGTCAGTGGGATACCCGGCCGGTACGCCAGGTGCGTAGCTGACGGCGCCTTCAGCATGTGCAGGTCCGCCCGATGACCGACGGCGAGCGAGCCCACCGCCCGTTCGCCGTCGACGTCGTTCCCGGACTCCCGGCCCAACGCCAAGGCGCCGCCGTACGTCGCAGCCCGAACGGCCTCGTGGACGCTGAGGTGCATTTGCAACACCGCCGTGGTGACGCAGAAAGCCATGGAACTGGTGTACGACGTACCCGGGTTGCAGTTGGCCGCAAGCGCAATCTGCACCCCGGCATCAATCAACGCCCGTCCCGGAGCCAGCGGTTGGCGCGTGGACAGGTCGCAGGCCGGAAGGCAGGTAGCCACTGTGCCCCGCTGCCCCGTTCCCTTTGCCGTGTCCCAATCGGCCCATGTTCCCGCGAGCGCTTGGATGTCGTGATCGGAAAGGTAGTTCACGTGGTCCACGCTCGCCGCCGCGAACTCCACAGCCAACGCCACTCCTGGTCCTTCTCCGAGCTGGTTGCCGTGGACCCGCAAACCGAGGCCTGCGTCACGGGCAGCCGTCAGGACCCGCCTGGACTGCGCCTCGGTGAATGCCCCGCGCTCACAGAACACATCCGCCCAGCGGACGTGCGGGAGGACGGCGTCGAGCATTTCCCCGCAGACCAGGTCCGTGTAGTCCTCCGGATCCGATCCCGCCGGGACAAGGTGCGCGCCCAAGTACGTGACCTCGTCCACGAGCGCTTCAGCGATGCGGGCACTGCGGGCCTCGTTCTTCACATCCAGGCCATAACCGGTCTTGCTCTCCAGGTAAGTGGTGCCCTGGGAGACTGCCTCGGTGACGCGGTCTTGCACCAGCCGGGTAAGTTCTTCATCACTCACGCTGCGCGTGGCACCAGTGGTCACGGCGATACCGCCCGCGCTGTAGCTTTCACCTGCCATGCGGGCCTCGAACTCGGCAGTGCGGTCTCCTGCGAAGACAAGATGCGAGTGCGAATCCACCCAACCCGGCAGGACGGCCCGACCTTCAGCGTCGATCTTTTCGTCTGCCGCAGGTGCATCAGCACTGGAGCCAATCCAGGCAATCCGCTCCCCTTCGAACACGATCGCTGCATCCTTCAGGACCCGATGTTCAAGGTCCTGGGTCATCAACTCGCCGATGTTGGTGATCAGTGTGCTGCCGGCTGTGATCTCGCTGCGCCTCTGCGTGGTTCCGCTCATGTCCCTATTGTTCAGCGCCGGATGGACCAACGGACCGCAGCAAGCTGTTCCGCTGTCCGGGATTCCGGACTGTCCGGGCCCACGTCGCCCAGAATCAGCGCCGCCGCCAGCTCCGCCACTGCGGAAGATGTTTGAAAACCGTATCCCCCTTGACCGGCGAGCCAGAAGAAACCGGGAGCTTCGGCGTCGAACCCCACCACCGGAACACCATCAGCCGCTTCGGTCCGCAACCCGGTCCAGGCACGGTCCACGGAGCGGATCCCCAGGGTCGTCACGGAGTTCAGCGCGCTGATGAGCTTTTCCATGTCCCCTGGGTAGGGCTTGGCGTCCTCCGCACCGCTGGGGACGTGTTCCGAGGGCGAGATCAGCACCTGGTTTCCTTCGGCGCGGAAGTAGAAGGAGTCGTCGGCGGCGCACACCATCGGCGTTTCCGGGGTCAGCGGCCGGTCTACGTTCACGATCGCCGCCGTTCGCCGGTACGGCTGCAGCCCCAGCTTTTCCACCCCGCTGATAACGGCCAACTCGTCAGCCCAGGCACCTGCCGCATTAACCACGACGGCGGATTGGAAGCCTTCCGTGCCTGCGCCCACCTGCCAGCCGCTTCCGAGCCGCTGGGCCGAGTGCACCTTGGCGCCGGTGATGATGTCCACTCCCGCTGCTTCAGCCGTGCGGCGGTGTTCCTCCAGCAACAACGGGGCATTGCAACCGAAGGAGCCGTTGTCCAAGCCTGCGGCGGAGAACGCGTCGGGGTTCAGGACCGGGCACAGGAGCATGGCTTCGTCGTGCGAGATGGGGCGCATGTTGCCGCTGGCTTGGGCGCGCACGGTCTCCTCGTCGCCCACCAACATGAAGCCCCGCGGGGTCAAAATCGGCGCTTCAGACTCTGCGTCACGGGCCGCAAGCATCTCCAGGGTCCGAACAGTCAGTTCCTGCACCACGGGCGGCCCGTAGCTGGGAATCAGTTGGCGGGCCGACCTGGACGACGTGTGGAAGGCCAGGGATTGCTCGGCCTCCACCAGCGCGACGCTGCACTTCCCTGCCAGGGCCGATGCCAAGGAAAGCCCGGCAATCCCGCCGCCAACGATTACCACGTCATAATTCGAAGCCATGGCTCCATCCTGTCAGAAGCCGCGGGCAGCCGGACACCCGGGTCCCCAACCGTCTCTCACCGATGACCCCCAAACCCCCAACCGTCTCTCTCCGATGACCCCCAACCCCCCAACCGTCTCTCACCGATGACCCCCAAACCCCCAACCGTCTCTCACCGATGACCCCCAACCCCCCAACCGTCTCTCACCGGCGCCTTACCGGCAGCCGCCCACACTGGCAAACCAGACGACCGCCCTGCGGTGACTGCCGACGTCGGGCCTTTTCGCCAGTGAGAGACGGTTGGGAAAATTGGGGCGTTAGGTGAGAGACGGTTGGCTCAGGCGACGGCTGCGCGGCTCTTCACGAACGCCTGGACGCAGGCCTCGACGTCCTCGGAGCTGTGCGCTGCCGATAGTTGCACGCGGATACGCGCCGCACCCTTCGGAACCACCGGGTAGCTGAAAGCCGTGACGAACACGCCATGGTTGAGCATCTCATCCGCGACGCGGGCCGCAACCACGGCGTCGCCGAACATGACCGGAATGATGGCGTGCTCGCCGTCGAGCAGCTCGAAACCTTCCTCGCTCATCCGGCGACGGAACAGCGCCGCGTTCTCAAACAGCCGGGTGCGCAACTCGCCGGATCCCCGCACGAGATCGATCGCTTTGATGGTCGCCGCCACAATGGCGGGAGCAAGCGAGTTGGAGAACAGGTACGGGCGGGCTTTCTGGCGCAGCATGGCAACAATCTCGCCGCGGCCGGAGACGTAGCCACCGGAGGCCCCGCCGAGCGCTTTGCCGAAGGTGCCTGTGTAGATGTCCACGCGGTCCGAGACCCCGGCGTGTTCCGGGGTGCCGGCTCCGGAAGGGCCCATGAAGCCGACGGCGTGGGAGTCGTCCACCATGACCAGGGCGTCGTGCTTTTCGGCGAGGTCGCAGATCGCTTCGAGGGGCGCGAGGTAGCCGTCCATCGAGAACACGCCGTCGGTCACGATGATCTTGCGGCGCGAGCCCGATGCCTCCACCAACTTGGCCTCAAGGTCAGCCATGTCCTGGTTGGCATAGCGGAAGCGCTTCGCTTTGCTCAGTCTGATGCCGTCGATGATTGAGGCGTGGTTGAGGGAGTCGGAAATGATGGCGTCGTCCGGGCCGAAGAGGGACTCGAACACGCCACCGTTGGCGTCGAAGCAGCTGGAGAACAGAATGGTGTCTTCCGTGCCCAGGAAGCTGGAGACACGCGATTCAAGTTCCAGGTGGAGGTCCTGGGTTCCACAGATGAACCGCACGGAGGCCATGCCGAAGCCACGCTCATCCATGGCCGACTTGGCTGCGGCGATGATGTCCGGGTGGTCGGCAAGGCCCAGGTAATTGTTGGCGCAGAAGTTAAGCACGTTGTTGGCCGGCTGGCCCAGCTGTCCTGCGGCGATGTGGCTTGCCTGTGGTGAATCAATGTGGCGTTCGGTCTTGAAGAGTCCGGCAGAGCGGATGTCGTCCAGTTCGCCCCGAAGCTGGTCTTTGGTGGCTGAATACATGGTGTGCTCCTAAAGTCTGTTTCGCGCTTTTACAGTTCAGTCCAGTCGAGGACCACTTTGCCGCCTGTACCGGCGCGGGCAATCTCGAAGCCCTTCTCCCAGTCGGCGGCGGAGAGCTTGTCAGTGATGACGGCCGAGATGTTGCGGTGCAGCACGGGGTTCGAGGACAACATGGCGCTCATGGCGTACCAGGTCTCGAACATTTCGCGACCGTAAATGCCCTTGAGGGTGAGCATGTGGGTGACCACCTTGCCCCAGTCGATGTCGATGGACTGGCTGGGCAGGCCGAGCATGGCGATGCGACCACCGTGGTTCATGTTGTCGATCATCTCAGGCAGGGCCGTGGGGTGTCCTGACATTTCCAAGCCGACATCGAAGCCTTCACGCATTCCCAATTCCTGCTGAGCCTCACGCACGCGCATCTTTGACACGTCAACGGCGAGGTCCACGCCCATCTGCCGGGCGAGCTCCAAGCGGGGAGCGGACACATCGGTGATGGCAATCTTTCGGGCACCCGCGTGTCGGGCGACGGCGATTGCCATCAGGCCGATGGGACCGGCCCCGGTGATCAGGACGTCTTCGCCAACCAAGGGGAAGCTAAGGGCGGTGTGCACGGCATTGCCGAAGGGGTCGAAAATGGCGCCGAGTTCAGGGGTGACGGATTCGTCGTGGTGGACCCAGACGTTGGTCTCGGGAATCACGACGAACTCCGCGAACGCCCCATCGCGTTGCACGCCTACCGAAACCGTGTGGATACACATCTGGCGGCGACCGGCACGGCAGTTGCGGCAGATGCCGCAGACCACGTGGCCTTCACCGGAGACGCGGTCCCCGACCTTGACGTCGCGGACGTCCTCGCCGACTTCCACCACTTCTCCGTAGAACTCGTGACCGGCGATGAGCGGGGTTTCGATGATGCTCTGCGCCCACGCGTCCCAACTCTGGATGTGGAGGTCCGTGCCGCAGATGCCGGTGGTCATGACGCGGATCTTCACGTCGTTGGGCCCGGCCTCAGGCTCTGGACGGTCGACGAGCTCGAACCCTGTGTGCGGTCCGGATTTGTAGAGAGCCTTCATGGGATTCCTCACTGGCTTGATGCTGCTTCGCTGCTGCTGAGTCCATTGAAGACCCCTTGACGATTTAGCACAACTAGATTCTTCTCAATCAACGATTTAGCATTTGCTAATGGAAATCCATCAGTTGCAAATGTTGCGGGAACTGGGTGACCTTGGCAGCGTCAAGGCAGTCGCCGAGACCCTCATGGTCACGCCCTCTGCCGTTTCGCAACAGCTTGCGCTGCTCCAGAAATCCGTGGACGTGCCCCTCACGCGCAAGGAAGGCCGCGCTTTGGTGCTGACCGACGCCGGACGCGTCCTCGCAGAGGCGGGTGCCGCCGTCGTGAATGCCATGGCGGATGCGCGTGCAGCAATCGGTGCCTACCACGACGCTCCTGACGCCCCGGTCAGCGTCAGCGCCTTTCACAGCGCGGGCCAGGCGCTGTTTGCGCCCTTGGCTGCGCTGCTGGCAAAAACGTTCGACGGCGGGAAGTCACCAACGCTGCGGCTCTCGGATGAGGATGTGGCCCAGGAAGATTTCCCCGGGTTGGTGGCGCGCTATGACCTGGTCCTGGCCCACAGGATGGACAACAGTCCCCCATGGCCCAAGGACAAGGTCGCTGTGGTCCCCCTCGCCGACGAGCCCCTGGACATCGCGCTCCCGGCCGACCACCCGTTGGCGCAGCGAACCGAACTGGAGCCGTCCGACGTCGTTGGTGAAACCTGGGTGACCAGCCGCGACGGCTACTCGCCCGCGGACGTGCTGGCCGCCGTCGTTGCCGTCAGCGGGCGGCCGGCCGAAGTCCTGCACCGCATCAACGACTATTCGACCGTGGCGGCACTGGTTTCGGCCGGTGGTGCCATCGGGCTGCTGCCGAGATTCACGGCGCGGCGCGTATTGGACGCGGGCGTGGTGCTGCGGCCACTTTCCGGAGTCAATTCGGTGCGCAAAATCGACATCCTCGCCCGGCCGGAAACACTCAAACGGAAATCGGTCATGACGGTCTGCGAGTCACTTCAAACCGTCATGACCGGGCTTTCCTCACCCAAGTAAGTCGCAGTTGTGCGCGTTTAGACGCCGCTAAACGCGCTTAACTGCGACGCAGATGAGCTAGTCGCGGACCAGTGCAGGCTGTCCGGCGTCGAAGTACGCCACGAGATCCGCCGGAAGCTCCGGAACCTCGCGCGCCGAGCCGTCGCCACGGAGCGATTCGGCGGCGAGGATTCCCGCGACGACGGCCTGCCGCGCCGCGATGGGACTGGTCAGGGTCCGTCCGCCCTCCACGGCAAACCGCAGGAACTCCTCGATCAGGCGCGGATCCGCGCCGCCGTGGCCGCCTTCGCCGTCCTCGATCGTGATGACCTGGTCCGGCTCCCCACGGCCCGACGTCCGCGAGGTCCACACATTGATGGTCTCCCCCGGGCCGTCCCCGAAGTTCTCGATCCTGCCCTTGGTGCCGATGATCGTGTAGTTGCGCCAGTAGTCCGGGGTGAAATGGCACTGCTGGTACGAGGCCAGCACGCCGTTGTCGAGGACCATGTTCATCATGGAAATGTCCTCCACGTCGATGACCTCGGCCAGGTCCTTCTGCTCCGTTGGCGGCCAGTTGTCAAGGGAGAACCAGTCCCCCATGCGCTTGCCGGTGTTGTTGCCGCGGTCCTTCACGCCACCGTAAACCGCGAGGTCGCCAACGGCCGCAACACGTTTGGTGTAGCCGCCGGCCAGCCAGTGGATGACATCGATGTCGTGCGCGCCCTTCTGCAACAGCAAGGACGTCACGTTGGCGCGCTGCGCGTGCCAGTCCTTGAAGTAGAAGTCGCCGCCATGTCCCACGAAGTGACGGCACCAGATGGCCTTGACCTCGCCTATGGTGCCCTCTTCGATGATCCGGCGCATCTGAACCACCACCGGCATGTGGCGCATGTTGTGGCCAACGTAGAGACGCGTGCCCGTTTGGTACGCCGTCTTCAGGATCAGATCCGCGGCTTCCAGCGTGACATCCAACGGTTTCTCGCAGAAGGTAGGAATGCCCGCCTTGAGGGTACGGGTTACGACGGCGGCATGCTGGTTATCGGGGGTCAGCACCAGTACGGCGTCCAAGCCGCTGGACAGCAACTCCTCAAGGTCGCTTGTGATGCGTGCCGTCGGGATGCGTTCGGCTGCATCTGCCCGGCCCCGCTCGCTGAGGTCGCAAATAATGGTGACCTCAGACCCCCGGCCGGGCTTGTGGGCGTGCTTCCACAACCCTGAGCGCAGGCCGAAACCCACGATGCCGACCTTCAAATCCTTTTCCATGGTGTGCAATTTCCTTCTGCTGATTCTCTAGTTAAGTCTGGTTGGGCCACTGCGGTGCGGGGCTGATTCACGGACGAACAAGTGCCAAGGGAAGTCCAGGACAGTGGGCGCCTCTGCGCCGTCCGGACCTACTGCCCGCTTCAGGAGGAGACGGGCGAGTTTGTCGAAGAAGTCCACGGGACCTACGGTGCTCAGGGAGGGTGACATCCGTTCCCCCTCCACGGTGTTGCCCACACCGATGATGTCCACGTCCACTCCCACGGCCAGCCCCAAACGTTGTGCGGCGTTGATCGCGCTGACGGCGGCGAAATCCGTAGTGGCATAAATAGCTGTGGGTCGGTCCGCCAAACCCAGCAGCCGCGTTGCGGCCGCATAGGCCCCGGCGGTTGTCCCGTCGAACAGTCCTACATAGTCGCTTCGCTCCGGAAGGCCCGCAGCCGCCAAAGCGTCGGCGTAGGCTCGGTACCGGCTGCCGCCGGACGTTCCGGTAGCGGTGGCGGGAGTGATGCAGGCGACCCGCCGGTGGCCGTGGAGCAGGTGCTCCACGGCCATGCGGCACCCGGGTCCCGCAATCGAACGAATGACGTCGAAGCCGTCGGCCTCGAGTTCTTCGTCAAAGACCACCAAGGTGGTCCCGTGCTGCGCAAGCTTGCGCAGCGCTTCCCGTTGTCCTTCGCGGACAGCGTCTACGAACACGGCATCGGCATTGTGTGTGCCGAGCACCTTGACCCAGTCGGCGTCGCCAAGGATCATCGGCGTGATTCCCAGTGGTGATGCTGCCTTTTGGACGGCTTCCACTACAGACAACGACCACGGATCGGAAAGCATGGTCAGCGAGAGGATCACGGTATTCGTACGGCCTGTCCGGATTGCACGGGCAGCCTGGTTGGGGCGGTAGCCAAGCCGCTCCGCAGCGGCCTTGACCTTTTCCGCCGTCGGATCTGAGACTCCCGGGCCGGCATCTCCACGCCGCCCCGACAAAACGTAGGAAACCGTGGCCGTGGAAACACCCGCGAGTTCGGCCACCATACGGATGGTGGGCCTGATCCCTGTGTTGTTCGTCTTTGCCATGGTGTCCCCCTGCGTGATGTCCGGTGCTGTGGCTCTGTGTTGAGGCTAGCCCTTGGAGAGCGGCTAGCTACGGAATACGGGCGCGTTGGGGTCCAATGCGGCCTGGTATTCGTCGCGCATCTTGTCGCCACCCTCGCTCTTCCAGCGCTTGACCGCATCCTTGAGTTCGTCGATCTTGGCGCGCCCCGTGATGATGTCCACCACTTTGTCCCGCAACTGTTTGGTGATCTTGGCTCCGACCTTGGCGTTGGTATCCGAGTACGAACCGTTGGTGGGATTGCGCCATGCTAGTTCCAGGAGCTTTTCCTCTTGTTGGCTGACATAGCGCGTGTCGTCGTCGAAGCCGGGGTTGAAGATGACGTTCTCCGGGCTTGCCATGATGTTCAGGGCTGACACCAGGCCAGGGGCGTTGGTGGTTCCCGTTTCCGTGCGGACCGGGTTGCCCGAGGCATCAAGGGTGTAGTCCTGGCCGAGCTCGCCGAAGTTCTTTTGCATATACTCCACCGTGCCGAACGGTGCCGACAAGTAGTTGATAAGTGCCAGCAACTCGCGGATCTTGCCCTCATCGGCCTTCTTGAACGGCGTGAAACCCACAGTGCCGTAGCCCATGTCGTAGACGGGCTTGACCTTTCCGTCGGCGCTGAACGGAATGAGGATGTCGAACTTGGCGTTCCTGTTCAGGGCGCGGTAGCTGCGAAGGTCGTGCGGTCCCACCACAACCTGGGCAGCGACGCTGCCATTGGCGACACGGGAGCGGATGTCCGTGGCCTGGGAGTCGGGATAGAACACCCCTGCCGCAAACATCTTGGCCGTAAATTCGACACCCGCCATGTATTCGTCGGTTTCATAGAGGTGGGTGAGCGTGCGGTCCTTGTTAACGGCCCAGCTGTTCGGGGCGCCGAACCACTCCGTGACCATGTGGAGGGCATTGATGTAGGCGGGCTCCAGGGCGTACTTCTGCTCGCCGGGCCGCGTCAGTTCCTTGGCCTTGTCCAGGAACTCGTCGGCGTTCGCTGCTTCGAAGCCGCCCACCTGCGCCCAGGCATCATGGTTGCCCAGGTAGACCTGACCGAACGGGGTACTCGGGATTGGAGCACCCCAGATCTTGCCGTTTACGACGGCGGTCTTCCAGGAATCGGGTTTAAGGGCAGCGAGGTTGGGGTACTCAAGAACGGCGTCACCGGAGAGGTACGGCGTCAGGTCCTGGAACTTCGCTTCCAGCATCGGCCCGACGTTGGGAATGCCTTGGTTGGGTGGAACCCACATCATGTCCGGCAGTTCGTTACTCGCCAGGACTGTGGCGAACTTGGCCGGATAACCGTCCCCGATGTCTTCAGCGATCTGCAGTTCGAGGTCGCCGCCGAGCTTGGCGTTGAGGCGCTGCCAGAAGGGATTATCCTTCAGGCCGGGACTCATGGTGTCAAACGTTTCCGTGAGTCCGGTGACCGTGCCTTTAAGCGGGGGCGTCTTCACGGACTGCACAGCATCGGGCAACGTGAAGTATCCGGCCTGGAGGCCTTTGGCGTTGCCGGCAAGATCCGGCGTGACGCCGGTGAATTCCTTGTACGTGGGCAGCTTGACCGTGGCGGAGGCCGCAGCGCCTCCACCTCCGGAGGCGCCACCGCCGCCGCAAGCGGACAGACCGACGGCGGTCACGGCCAGGCCTGCGAGGCCGAGGAAACCGCGGCGGCTGAATCCAGCCTGCCCTGAGGTAGTGCTCGTCATGGCATAACCCTTTCTGGTTACTTTGATGGTTTGGGTGTCAGTTGTTGTGGACCGGGACGTCAGCCTTTGACAGCGCCCGTGATGACGCCCTTTGCGAAGTGCTTTTGGAGGAACGGGTAGACCATCAGGATGGGAACCAGCGCCACGACAACCACGGCCATCTGGATGGACTGGGGTGGCGGGGTGGTGGTGATTCCGAGTTGGTCGGCCGCGCCGCTGCCCTGGACCACGAAGTTCCGGAGCAGCAATTGGATAGGCCATTTGCTGTGGTCGTTGATGTAAAGGAGCGCGTTGAAGAATGAGTTCCAGAAACCCACGGCATAGAAGAGTCCGACCACTGCGATGACCGCCTTGGACAGCGGCATGACAATCCGCCATAAGATCTGCCAGTCGTTGGCCCCATCAATCCTGGCGCTCTCGATGAGCTCACCCGGAATGTTCATGAAGAACGAGCGCATCACCACGAAGTTGAACGCTCCGAAAATGCCCGGGAGGATCAGCGACCACAGGGAATCCAGCAGGCCCAGTTGACGGATCATGAGGAAGGAAGGAAGGAATCAGTCCCGGGGCAAACAGCAGCGTGAACAGTACAGCGAGCACTACCGGCCTGCCGAAGAGCACCGAACGGCTCGTCGCGTACGCCATGGTGATGGTCACGAAGAGGGCCAGGAGGGTACCCACTACGGTCACCATGACACTGACGCCCAGTGACTGCAAAACCATGGGGCCCTTGAAGATGGTCGCGTATGCCTCGAGGGTGGGTCGCTCAGGCCAAAGCACGAAGCCTCCGGCCTTGACCAGCTGCTCATTGTCCGCGAGGGAGGTGGACACCACCAGGAGGATGGGCGTCAGGATGGACAGGCTGAAAACCACCAGCACCACTGCCTTGATGGTTTGGTACAGCGCGGAGGGACGCTCCTTCCACACCGGGCGCTTGGGGTTGTAGCTCAGTTCCCGGGGTTTCCTGGTGAAAAATGTTGTTGCCATGGGTTTCTCCTTGTGCCGCAACTGGTTGTGCCGCAGTGCAGTTGGTGGGGCGCAGCGCAGTCAGCGCGCTTGCTTGGCAAAAATTCCGTCTTCGCCGAAGCAGTGGGCAAGTTTGTTGGCGCCGTAGATCAACAGGGCACTCACCACGCCCTTCGCCAGCCCGGCTGCTGCGCCTGAACTCCAACCGCCACCTACGACGCCGGTGTAGTAGGTGAAGGTGTCCAGGACTTCGGCAGCGCCGGCCCCGACGGCATCCCGCTGCAGAATGAACTGCTCAAATCCCACCGAAAGGATGTCTCCGATGCGCAGGATCAGGAGGAGCACAATCACGGGCCGCAGCCCGGGGAGGGTGATGTGCCACATACGGCGCCAGCGTCCTGCGCCGTCAGCCGCAGCAGCCTCGTAGAGCGAAGCATCAATGCTGGCAAGTGCTGCCAGGAAGATGATCATGGCCCACCCGGCGTCCTTCCAGATCATTTGGACCACCACCATGATGGGGAAGGTTTCCGGATTGGTCATGAAGGGGATGGGATCCAGGCCCAGGTCCCGAAGGACGTTGTTGACGAAGCCCGCCCCGCCGAGCATCTGCTGGAAGAAAGCGATCACCAGCACCCAGGACAGGAAGTGCGGGAGGTAGGCAATGCTTTGGAAGATCCTCCGGACCCGCGTGCTGATCAACGAATCCACAATCAACGCCAGGACCAGCGGCACGGGGAACAGGAAAACCAACTGCCAGGCTGCCAGGTAGAGGGTGTTCCAGAACGCGTGGATGAAGTCCGGGTTGGCGAACAGGTCCACGAAGTTCTGCCAGCCAACAAAGAGGCTGTCCCCGATGCCAAGGTAGGGCTGGTAGTCCTGGAACGCGATGACGTTGCCAAGGATGGGGATGTAGAAGAAGAGCAGAAGGAAGGCCACACCGGGGACCATCATGAGCAGCATCTGCTTGTCGCGTCGGAAACGCGACCGGAAACTCTGTGCAGGCACGGTGGCCTTTCCGGCTTTTCGGCTGTTGCGTTTCCGCTGACCGGACCTGGGCCGTTCGCCGCCGTCCGGTGCTGCGACTCGGCGCGCGTCCGGCAGCGCCGGAGCCTGTTCCGTCGTCGAGTTCATGCTGTCTCCTCAAGTGCCGAGCAAGAACCATCATGTGATCCAAGCCTCGTTAACCGTTTAACAAACCATAAGTGCCCGCTTTCACTTTTGCAAGAAGATGATCGAAACTTGCTTTAGAAGTCAGATTTCATCATTTCCGGGACCATAGGAGGCGCCACTAAGATTGAGTGATACCGCAGAAGGAAGGGTGTTCCCATGGCCAATTGCTGCGCACCGGGACCGGGCCAACAGCATTCGACGCCGGGCCCGTCCCTGCCTGCGGTGCCCGAACCTGCGGTGAGCGGCACCGCCGTGCCGGGTGCCGCCGTCGTGAGCGGAACGCCGCTGCGGGTCACCGACGCCAGCATTCCGGCTGGGACCTTCGCCATGGGCGATCCTTTCAACGAAGGCTACGAAGGTGACGGGGAGTCGCCGGTGCACGAGGTGTCCGTGTCGGCGTTCCGGATCAGCGTAGCGGCGGTCACCAACCAGCAGTTCGCCGAGTTCATCGACGCAACCGGCCACCGCACGGAATCAGAAGTCTTCGGGACGTCGGCAGTCTTTCACCTCGCAGTCAAAGCCGAGCCGCACGACATCCTGAACCGTGTCAACAACGTCCCGTGGTGGCTCAACGTCCGCGGAGCCGATTGGGCCCACCCTGCCGGGCCTCGCTCACATTGGACGGATGTTCCGGACCACCCCGTGACCCACGTGTCCCACAATGATGCCTTGGCCTACTGTGCTTGGGCAGGCCGGCGTCTACCCACCGAGGCCGAATGGGAATACGCAGCCCGCGGCGGCAAGGCGGGGCAGCGCTTCCCCTGGGGAAACGAACTTCACAACGATGCCGCAGAGGGCGCTGCCCGACACAACTGCAACATCTGGCAAGGAGAATTTCCGCACCGCAACGACGTCGAGGATGGCTACCTCACCACGGCTCCCGCCACGTCATTCGCCCCGAACGGCTACGGGCTCTACCAAACCAGCGGAAACGTGTGGGAATGGTGCAGCGACTGGTTCCTGCCCAAGTACTACAAGACCTGCCTTGCCGCCGGGACGGTAACGGATCCCCAAGGTCCGTCCATTGGACGCGGCCGGGTGATGCGCGGAGGGTCGTACCTCTGCCATGACTCGTACTGCAATCGCTACCGTTTGGCCGCACGGAGTTCCAACACGCCGGATTCGGCCAGCGGCAACCTGGGCTTCAGGACGGTTGCTCTTTAGGGCTGGCGGCGGTCCGGGTCTGTTGGCTATTTGGGACCGTGACCGCGCTTCAGGCCGTTCCCCTTCATGGCCGGCCACTCGCCTGCCACAATCCTGGTGGCGGTGACGACCTCGCCGTCTTTGGTTCCCGATAACCGCACAGTGTCGCCCGTTTTCAGGTCAGCGGCCGTGGCAGAAGGTAGGGACGGCCGCCCCTTTCCCTTCTGCTGGTTGCCCCTGCGCTGGTCCGATGCCTCCACGGGGATCTTCGCGATGCGGGTGTCTGCGTTGATCGCGTAGCGCTGCGTGAAGCCGTCCTCGCTCCGGACCGTTATCCCGGAAGCACTGACAGCTTCGATGGTGCCCGTCTGGGTGACCACCGTGCGGAATGTCCCATCGGCGCCTTTGACCACGTGCTCGCCGTGGATGGGATGCCCGCGCTTTTCCGCCTGCCTGGTTTCAGCTGTGGTGCCCGGGCTTGGCGTCGCGGACGTGCCCGACGGCGACGGACCGGGTTGGGTGCCCGCCCACACTGCGGCGGCTCCGCCGCCTGTGAGAGCGGCGGCGATTCCGCCGGCAAGGAGGGCCTTCCGAAGGCCCGGTGCAAGAGTGGCCATGCCTCCATTGTGCGCCGATCCCGATAAAAAAGTAGGTCGCAGTTGATGCCGTTCTGAAGGCTCAAAACGGCATCAACTGCGACCTACTTGGGTGAGACGAGGTGCTTAGCCCTGGACGCCCAGCCTCTCCAGGATGAGTTCCTTGACGCGGCCGGCGTCGGCCTGGCCGCGGGTGGCCTTCATGACGCCGCCGACGATCGCGCCGATGGCCTGGATCTTGCCGCCACGGATCTTCTCCGCCACATCCGGCTGTGCCGCCAGGGCGGCGTCGATGGCTTCAAGGAGGGGGCCGTCGTCGGACACGACCGCGAGACCGCGCTTCTCGATAATCTCCTCCGGGGTGCCCTCGCCGGCGAGGACACCGTCCAGGACCTGGCCGGCCATCTTGTTGTTGATCTTGCCGGCTTCCACCAGCTTGTTGAGCTCAACGATCAGCTGCGGGGTCACACCGAGTTCGGCGGGTTCCACATCCGCGGTCTTGGCGCGGCCAACAACCTCACCCATCCACCACTTACGGGCGACGTCGGCACTCGCGCCGGCGGCAATGGTTTCCTCGATGGAGTCCATGACGCCGGCGTTGACCACATCGCGGAATTCGAGGTCGGAATAGCCCCAGGCTTCCTTCAACCGCTTGCGACGCTCGGCCGGCGGTTCGGGGAGGGTGGCACGCAGTTCCTCCACCCACTCACGGGAGGCTACCACCGGAACCAGGTCCGGCTCAGGGAAGTAGCGGTAATCGTCGGCGTCGGACTTGGCCCGGCCGGACGTCGTCGAACGAGTGTCCTCGTGCCAGTGGCGCGTTTCCTGGATGACCGGCTGGCCGGAGTCCAAAACAGCAGCGTGGCGCTGGATCTCGTACCGGACGGCGTGCTCCACCGCGCGCAGTGAGTTCACGTTCTTCGTCTCGGAACGGATGCCGAACCTTTCCTGGCCGTGCGGTCGCAAGGAAACGTTGGCGTCACAACGAACGTTTCCACGCTCCATACGGGCATCGGAAACTCCGAGGTTCTTCACGATCTCCCGGACCGCCGCGACATAGGCCTTGGCAAGCTCGGGTGCGCGGCTGCCCGCGCCCTCGATCGGCTTGGTAACGATCTCCACCAGCGGAACACCGGAACGGTTGTAGTCCACCAGCGAATAGTCGGCGCCCTGGATGCGGCCTGCAGCACCGCCCATGTGAGTCAGCTTACCGGCGTCCTCCTCCATGTGGGCACGCTCGATCTCGACCCGGAACACAGTGCCGTCCTCGAGTTCGATGTCGAGGTAGCCGTCATAAGCGATCGGTTCGTCGTACTGCGAGGTCTGGAAGTTCTTAGGGGTGTCGGGGTAGAAGTAGTTCTTCCGCGCGAACCGGCAGGACTCGGCGATCTTGCAGTTCAAGGCAAGGCCGATCTTGATGGAAGACTCCACGGCCGTCTTGTTAACCACGGGAAGGACGCCGGGCATGCCCAGGTCAACCTCGTTGACGTTGGTGTTCGGCTCGTCACCGAAGACGTTCGGAGCGGAGGAGAACATCTTCGTCTTGGTGTTGAGCTCCACGTGGACCTCAAAACCCAGGACGGGATCGTACTTCTCCATGGCCTCTTCGAAGCTCAAGGTTGCATCGACGGACATTAGTTGGAACCTCCGGCAGTGTTGAATGCGGTGCCCAGAGCTGCATTCTTCAGGTCGGGGGCCTGCGCGAGGATCGGGCCACCCCACTTCTCTTCAAGGATGGATTCAAGAACGGCGCCCACGCGGTACAGTCGGGCGTCTTCGCGGGCAGGCGCCAGCAACTGGATACCAACGGGCAGCCCGTCTTCGTCCGCAAGGCCGCCCGGCAGCGACAAGCCGGGGATGCCGGCAAGGTTGGCGGGGATCGTAGCGACGTCGTTCAGGTACATGGCCAGAGGATCCTCCAGCTTCTCCCCCAGCTTGAAGGCCGTGGTAGGCGACGTCGGCGAAATGAGGACATCCGCCTGGGCGAACGCGGCATCGAAGTCACGCTGGATCAGGGTCCGAACCTTCTGCGCCGACCCGTAATAGGCGTCGTAGTAGCCTGCGCTCAGAGCGTACGTGCCCAGGATGATGCGCCGTTTGGCTTCGTCACCGAAACCGGCGGCACGCGTAGCACCCATCACACGCTCAATGGTCATGGGGCCCTCTGTGGGGAGGACACGCAAGCCGTAGCGCACGCCGTCGAACTTGGCCAGGTTGCTGGACACCTCGGAAGGCATGATCAGGTAGTAGGCACCCAGTGCGTACTTGAAGTTGGGGCAGGAAACCTCCACGATTTCCGCGCCCGCATCCTTCAAGAGCTGCAGGGACTCCTTGAAGCGGTTCTCGACGCCGCCCTGGTAGCCCTCGCCGTGAAGTTCCTTGATGATGCCGATCTTCAGCCCGGCAACGTTGCCCACACGAGCGGCCTCCACCAGGTTGTTGAAGGGATCGGTCAGCGACGTGGAGTCATAGGGATCATGACCGCCGATGACTTCCTGCAGCAGGGCGGAGTCAAGAACGGTACGCGACACGGGGCCGATCTGGTCCAGCGATGAGGCCATGGCGATGGCACCGTAGCGGGAGACCGCGCCGTACGTGGGCTTCATGCCCACCGTTCCGGTGACCGCGCCCGGCTGGCGGATGGAACCGCCGGTGTCCGTGCCAAGCGCCAAGGGCGCCTCAAAAGCCGCGACGGCGGCAGCGGAACCACCGCCGGAACCGCCGGGAATGCGATCCAGGTCCCATGGGTTCCGGGTAGGCCCGTACGCAGAGTGCTCCGTGGACGAACCCATCGCGAATTCATCCAGGTTGGTCTTGCCAAGAATCGGCATCTTGGCAGCACGAAGCTTCTTGATCACCGTGGCGTCATAGGGGCTGTGCCACCCCTCAAGGATCTTCGAACCGGCAGTGGTCGGCTGGCCCACCGTTACGATGAGGTCCTTCACCGCAATCGGAACACCGGCAAGCGCGTGCAGTTCCCCGGCAGCCGACCCGCCGGCGGCGCGGACAGCGTCAACCTCGGCAGCAACAGCCAAAGCCTCTTCGGTATTGACGTGGAGGAACGCGTTGACCTGACCGTCCACCTCGGCGATACGGTCCAGGTGCGCCTGGGTCACTTCCACGGCGGAAACTTCACGGGCGGCCAGTTTGGCAGCAAGATCGGCAGCGGAGTGGCGGATGAGTTCGTTCTTCAAATCAGTCATCAGTCTTTAGTCCTCATCCAGGATTGCGGGGACCTTGAAACGATTCTCGGCAGCATCGGGGGCACCCGACAGTGCCTGCTCAGCTGTGAACGTGTGGCCAACCACGTCCTCACGGAACACGTTGCTCAACGGAATCGGGTGGGACGTGGCCGGCACATCCTCCCCGGCGGCTTCGCTGACGGACTTCACCGAATCCACGATGACAGCAAGTTCGCCCGCCATCCTGTCCAACTCTTCGGCACTCATTTCAATGTGAGCCAGACGCGCAAGATGCGCGACGTCGTCACGGTTGATCGCAGCCATGGATCTCCCCTGCAAAGTTCAAATGGTTTTCCGAACCAGTCTACTTGGCTTGTGTGGGCCCGCGAACGGCGGGGTGCGCTGTGTGCGATGGGGCGCCTTTCGGAGCCAGCCGGGACGCTCCCTTGGCTGCTCGCTCGTGCCTCGCTTAGACGCAGCCTACGGGAGGCCCCGGCCACCGCCGACGTGCCTCACTCGCCACACGCTGAACCCACCAGGCGTTGAACCCTCACACACCAAAAAGACAGCCGAGCGGACCATTCGCACTTTGCGTCTCGTTGGGTAGGGGGACGTGGGCTGGGTGGGCTTGTTTCGCGAACCGGGCCAGGCACCGGGTTGGCCCTCAAAGCGAAACGAACCAGGCATCCGGAAGCGTGCGTCAAAGCGACGAAGGAGCAGCACGCGGAGGATGTCTGGTTCGTTTCGCGCTACGGCGCGGAGGATGTCTGGCCCGGTCTGCGCTCTAGCGCAGCACGGGTGCGGTGCCGCGGCGCAGGTTAGCCGATGGCGATGGCCCCCGTCAGCATCCCTACTGCCAGCATGACGATCGAGATGACAGCCGTCCTCCACAGGACCTTCTTGTGGTGGTCGCCCAGGTCCACCTTGGCCAGGGACACCAGCAGCAGGATCGCCGGCACCAGCGGGCTTTGCAGGTGGAAGGGCTGGCCGGTGATCGAGGCGCGGGCCATATCCGCAGCGCCGACGCCGTAGTGCGCGGCGGTTTCGCTGAGGACGGGAAGAACGCCGAAGTAGAAGGCATCGTTGCTCATGAAGAACGTCATGGGGATGCTCAACAGGCCGGTGATGACCGCCATGAACGGACCCATGTCTGCGGGGATGATTTGGACGAGCCACTCGGACATTGCCTTGACCATGCCCGTGCCGTTGAGGACACCGGTGAGGACTGCTGCGGCCATGACCATGCTCACCACGGCGACGATCGACGGCGCGTGGGCGATCAGCTGGGCGCCTTGGTCCTTGACCTTGGGGAAGTTCACCAGCAGTGCGATGGCCGAGCCGACCATGAAGACGTACGGCAGCGGCACGATGTTGGCGATCAGCACACCCATCACGGCAACCGTCAGGCCAAGGTTGAACCAGAACAGCTTGGGACGGAGGGTGGGGCGGTTGGGGTCAAGCGCGGTGTCGGCCATGGCGGTGTCGTGGTCGTCCACCAGCAGTTCAGTCTTTTCCAAAACTGCGACGCCGGCCCCTCCGCCGGTGCCCGGCTTGCCGCCGGTGCGGCCACGGACCGAACCGCCGGCAACAGTACCGCCGTGGCCAGTGCCGCCGTCGAACGCTTCCGACGGATCGGCGACATCGCCCCAGATTTCGGGAGCAGTAGCGCGGAGGCGGTTGCGCTCCTGCAGGCCAAGCAGCCAGGCGAAGACCATCACGACGATGAGGCCGGCGATGAGGGACGGAACCATGGGGACGAAGACGTCGTTGACGTCCAGGTGCAGCGCCGTTGCGGCGCGGGCCGTGGGACCGCCCCACGGCAGGATGTTCATGGTGCCGTTGGCAAGGCCGGCGACGCACGTGAGGACCACCGGGCTCATCTTGAGGCGGAGGTAGACCGGGAGCATCGCGGCGGTGGTGAGGATGAAGGTGGTGGAGCCGTCGCCGTCGAGGGAGACTGCCGCCGCCAGGATGGCCGTACCGAGGACAACCTTGGCGGGGTCGTTTCCGAGCTTACGGAGAATGAACTTCACCAGCGGGTCGAAGAGTCCGACGTCGATCATCAAACCGAAGTAGATGATCGCGAACATGAGGAGCGCGGCCGTGGACGTCATGGACTTCATGGAGTCCATGACCATGTCGCCAATGCCGAGGCCGGCGCCGGCGAAAAGGCCGAAGACGGTGGGGACGATGATCAGCGCCAAAACCGGCGTCAACTTTTTGGTCATGATCAGGACCATGAATACCGCAATCATTGCGAATCCAAGCAAAACCAGCACGGCCGGCTCCTTACTACTCTGTAGGCACCCACTTCGATGTGATGCGCACTACAAAGGTAGGGTGGCCCCCGTCACTGGCTAGGGTTTCCGGGATTTGATGGGAATACTGATCATTGCGAGCTTTTTGCGCATTTTGCTCAATGCTTCAATGGAGCTGAAGGAAAGGAGTAAGGGTGCCGCGCTTCAAACGGGTCAGTCTGCGTTTCTCCACCCAAACCCTCCTTCTGCAGCTCGGCGTGGTGCTGTTGGTGGTGCTGCTCAGCGGCGCAGTCCATGCGTGGCTCGTGTATGAACGGATCGGCGACGAAGCCGAAAACCAGGCCCTCACCCTTGCCCGGACCGTTGCGGCGGACCCTGACGTCAGGGCCGATGTCCAGACCATCAGCAAGGAGGAGGGAACACCTCCGCCCGCCGTGCTGGCCGAAGGGCCGCTGCAGGCTGCAGCAGAGGCAGCCCGCGTACGCACCGGCGCCCTTTTCGTGGTGATCACGGACGAAAAGGGCCTACGGCTGGCCCACCCGGAAGAAGCCCGGCTTGGGGAGCGGGTCAGCACAGATCCCTCCGTTGCCTTGGGCGGCCAGGAAATCACCACGCGCAATACCGGCACCCTGGGCCCTTCCGCCGGGGCGAAGGTGCCCGTGTATGCCCCCGGATCCACCACGGAACAGGCCACGATCGTGGGCGAAGTCAGTGTGGGCTACTCCGTGGAGTCCCTCAGCAAGAGCCTCGCACGTGACATCGTCCCCATCGCGCTCACCGCAGGCGGAGCCCTCCTGGCCGGGGTGCTGGCTTCCTTCCTCCTGCGCCGCCGCCTCCAACGGCTCACTTTGGGCCTCGAGCCCGAGGAAATCAGCACCCTTGTCCACGATCAGGTCGCTGTCCTCCAAGGCGTGGACGACGGCGTGATAGGCATCGCAGCCGACGGCAGAATCTCCGTCTTCAACGCAGCCGCCTCCAGGCTGCTGGACATGCCGGACGCTACCGGCCAGGCCTGGGAGTCGGCCCCTGTCCCGCAGCAACTCAAGCAGCTGACCCAACCGGCCACGCGCGACGCCGAAGCCATTGAAATCATGGCCGCCGGCCGCGTCATCGTGGCGAACGCCCGAAAGGCCTGGCATCGCAAGGAAGACCTCGGCTGGGTGGTCATGCTCCGCGACCGGACCGAGCTCCAGCAGCTCACACGGCAATTGGACGCCGTGGGAACCATGTCCACGGCCCTGCGCGCCCAGCGCCACGAATTCGCCAATCAACTCCACACCATCGCCGGTTTCATGAGCATCGGCCACCATGAGCAAGCCGCAGAGTATCTGGCCAGGATCTCCTCCACCGGTCCGTTGAAGTTTCCCGTGGAGCAGGGTGAGCTCCTCCAGGACACCTACTTGCAGGCCTTCATCGGCGCCAAAAGCGTCGAAGCGTCCGAACGCGGGGTCGTGCTGCGGATCGGGCCCGAGACAATGGTCCGTGGTCACGTAGCTGATCCGCAGGAGGTCACCACAGTGCTCGGCAACCTGATCGACAACGCCGTGAACGCCGCCGTCGGGGGTTCCGCGGCGGAGCGGTGGGTGGAAGTCGAGCTTCTCGACGAACCGGACCACCGGGGCGGGACCCTGCACATCGTGGTTGGGGACTCGGGTGACGGTTTGGGGGAACTGGAACCGGAGGACGTCTTCGCGGAGGGATTCACGACGGCGGAACAACCGGTACGCTCGGGGGCTGGACAAGGATTGGGGCTGGCTTTGGTGCGGCAGTTGGCGCGGCGCCGTGGTGGCGATGTCCGCGTCCTCGAAGCCGGCAGACGAGGTGGTCCCGGGGCCGTCTTCATGGCGGCCATCCCCGGAGTGATGGGGCGGACGGAGACGATCGGCAAAGAGACATTTTTGGAGGACGGCAATGACTGAGGACCTGAGGGTGCTGATCGTGGACGACGACTTCCACGTCGCCCGGCTGCATGCGGCCTACGTGGATTCGGTGGCCGGCTTCATGGCGCTTGCACCGGCGGGGTCGGTGTCCCAGGCGCTCCAAGCGATCCACAGCCTTCGCCCGGATCTGGTGTTGCTGGATGTCTACCTGCCGGATGGCTCGGGCTTGGACCTTCTTGGCCAGCTGGACGTGGACGCCGTCATGCTTACGGCGGCCTCGGATGCACAGTCCATCAGGGTGGCTTTGCGGCGGGGCGCACTGGGATACCTGCTCAAGCCGTTCACCGCGGAATCGTTGTCCCAGCAGCTCAGGTCCTACGCGCGGTACCGGCGGATCCTCGCTCAGCAAGCAAGCGTGGACCAAACGAGCATCGAACGTGCCAAGCGGGCGCTCATTCCCGGCGACGCGACGCCGACGCAAAAGCCGCGCTCCGCCACGGAAGCGGCCGTCCTCGAGTCATTGCTTCCCGGAGAACAGTATTCGGCCGCCGAAGTCGCAGACCGCGTCGGCGTTTCCCGTGCCACAGCGCAAAGGTACTTGTCCTCGCTTGCGGATGATGGCGCCGTCGAGATTCAACTGCGCTACGGAACCACAGGCCGCCCGGAACACCGCTACGGCGTCCCCGGCTAACCCAAGTAGGTCGCAGTTAAGCGCGTTTTGAAGGCTCAAAACGCTGTGAGGATTGTGCTGGCTGGTCTGGGATTGGCTGGCAGAGTAGGTGCAGGCCGTTCCACCCCGCGGTCGTGACGCACAAAACGCTTGGCCCCTTGTTCAAGGGTGTCCTTCTGAGCGACTTGTCCGTCTGCGGTGTGGACGGCCGGTACCTGCCCGGCCCACATCGGTG